>CAYSZC010000188.1:0-2544 GCA_964435345.1 uncultured Thermotogaceae bacterium | reverse complement strand
TGGGCCGACGCCCCGGGGAACGTGCTCCTCTCGGCGGAGATGACGGGGTTGCCCCGGGACTCCGTGGCCCTGGTCGCGCAGGTGGTGGCCCTCGACAAGTCCCTCCTCACCGAGCGATGCGGGAAGGTTCCTCCGGAGCCCCTCGAACTGATCCTCGCCGGGCTCGACATCGTGCTGGGCCGGTGAAAGGGCGGTGTCGCTGTCGAGGCCAGGGAGACAGCCCTGCAAGGGGAACGCCTGTCCCCACTCTAGCAAGCTCGTTCGCTCGTCCGCTTCCAGGTCCGGCCTGGCGACGCCAAGAAACAAGACGCGACCCCTTAGAGCGGCCCATCCCTTCACTCGCCTGTGAGGGCCGCGGCAAGGCCAGGCACCTGCTCGGCGCCGGTAGGGACAGCGATCGTCGAGCCGCTGAACGCACCGCCGATCGGTTCGTACGCGCCGTGTAAGTGGGCGGCGAGGAACGCCTCGGCGACAGCGAAAAACGACAGCCTGTTCTCCGGCCGGGCGAACCCATGCCCTTCGTCTGAATAGAGGACGTATGTCACTGGGATATCCTTCTCTTGCATCGCGGTGACGATCTGATCCGACTCGGCCTGCTTGACGCGCGGGTCGTTCGCCCCCTGGCCGATCAGCAAAGGTCGCTCAATCCGATCGCTGTAGGTCAGCGGTGAACGCTCGGCGAGGAACGCACGTCCCTCTTCGGTGCGGTGATCACCGACGCGTTTGGCGAACAGCTCGATCAGCGGCTGCCAGTAGGGCGGGATCGATTCGAGTAGGGTCACCAGGTTTGACGGGCCGACGATGTCCACCCCGCAGGCGAACTTTTTCGGTGTGAACGTCATCCCGACCAGGGTAGCGTAGCCGCCGTAGCTTCCGCCCATGATCGCCACCCGTCGCGGGTCGGCGATCCCTTCTTCGATAGCCCAGTCGACCGCGTCGATGAGATCATCGTGCATCTTCGCCGCCCATTCATAGTTACCGGCGTTGATAAATCCTTTACCCAGCACGGTGGAGCCACGGAAGTTGGTGCTCAGTACGGCATAGCCGCGGTTGGCGAGCATCTGATGCAGCGGGTCGTACCCCCAGGTATCACGGGACCACGGTCCGCCATGAACCAGTAAGACCATCGGTAGAGGAGTATCAGGACGGAGAGCATCGCCAAACCTCACCGGTAGGGTGTAGTAGCTGATAAGGTCGAGCCCGTCGCGGGATCTGATCACCACCGGGTGCATCCTGGCAAGCGGCAGCCCTTCGAGCGCCTTGCGGTTGGCGAACAGGAACCGCGCTTCCTTATCCTCGCGGTGGTAGCAGTAATAACGCACCGGTCCGTTGTCCATCTCGTAGGAGACGATCCAGTAGCGATCATCAAGGGTGCGGCTCGTCACCTCGACATCGCCATCGGCGACGGTGTGCAGGTAGGCTAGATCGTCCTCGATCGATCCATCAAGGATCTGCCACCGCTTGCGCTTATACGTGAAGGAGACCGCTTGCACGTTCTTCTCCGTGGGATGGATCATGGCCTCGCTGACATCCGCCTGTTGATCCTCGGCGAGCAGTCTCTGCTCACCGGTCTCAAGATCGAGCGCGACCAGCGCTGCGGTATTGCGATCACGGCTGTCGATCAAGTACAGGACTGTGCCTGTCTTATCGAACCCGACCGGCGAGGTCGTCAACATATCCTCCATAGTGATCTTCATGAACGGCTCCCAGTCGCCCTCTGTGGTCGGTTTGAGTATCTCGCTCCCGCCGTCAGGGGTCATCCGCGTGGCGAAGCGGATGTTGTAATCATCGTCAGTGACGAAACCGGCGAAATCATCGTTCTTCCGGACGAGGCGGCGCTCGCCGGTCTTGATGTCGATCAGATAAAGATCGTGAAACTCAGGAACACGGTCGTTCAACGCAGCGATGATCTGGTGCGGTGCTTTGTGGCTGACCTGCTGAATCCGCGCCTGCACCCCTTCGAACGGGGTGAGGTCTTTGGTCTGGTTCGTGCTCAGGGCAACGCTGTACAGACGCCAGTTCTCATCGCCATCTTTGTCCTGGATGTACAGGATGTGGTCGTTCGTGTAGGCCCACACGTAGAAACGGATGCCGTGGCCCTTATCGTCGGTGACCGGTTTGGCCGCCGCCGGATCGCCGGCCGGTCCCACCCAGACGTTCAACACACCATTGACCGGGGCAAGATAGCCGATTTTCGTCCCATCGGGACTGAGCATCGGCGATGCCTTATCTGGATTGCCGAACAGCACTTCACGGGGGATGAGCGGAACGGCGTTACAGTCGGTCATCTTCTCCTCCTTACAAGATGGAACAGTCGCTGAATGATACCCTCAAGTTGCGATGGGTGGTTCCGTCGTGAAGACTGGCTTCCGACTCGGAACGGACCATGTGCCTACCGGTCAGATCGTGGGATGGACTACGCTGGACGGGGAATCCCCAATTGTTTGCAGATCTTGTTCGCCGTGTAGTCTAGGATCTCCTGGCGTCTCGAAGCAGTTTCACAACCCCAGGACTGCGCAGCGCTTCACCACGAGGACAGTCGCA
>CAYSZC010000187.1:0-2556 GCA_964435345.1 uncultured Thermotogaceae bacterium | reverse complement strand
ACTCACCGCAGAGACGCGCCTGTCTGCCGTGCGGGCACAGGCAGGAAGATCGCAGAGGAGTCTTGGAGCGAACATCCATTCGGCTTGGGATTTGGATTCAATTCCAGAAACGATTTTCTCCGCGTCCTCTGCGTCTCGGCGGTGAACGAACCCCATGAACTTCGCCTGTACAGCGGGAATCCGTGAGCCGAAGGCCCGCGTACCCGAGCGCGGCCCCGGGTTTCCCACACGGGCTGGAAGGCGGCCGATGGGGCCGCACTCGTGTCTTCGGGTCAAGGGGTCACCCCCTTCAGCTTAGGAGACATGCCACGCGTTCCGAGGAGCAGCGTGGAATTACCTCCGGCGTCGGCCACGCCCCTCTCTCCCCTCGCGGCGCTCGTCCGGGGCGGACTGCGGCGCCCGCGCCCCGGGGGTCATCGTGGCCCGCAGGAGCTTGCGGTACGCATTGGCCGCTTTCTCTAGGTCGGCCACCGGCACGCGCTCGTCCGGCTGGTGGGCGAGCCGCTCGTCCCCCGGGCCGTAGCCGATGGTGGGGATCCCCCGCCGGGCGCAGGACTCCACGCCGTCGGTCGAGAAGCGCCAGATTCGCATCGGAGGTGAACCGAGCCCCACCCGGGCCCGCGCGACCCACGGCTGGTCGGGGTTCATCCACCACGCCGGGAAGAAGCAATCGGCCCCGAACTTCTCTCCGCTGTAGGAGGTGAGTTCGGCCCGCTCAATCTTGGCCTCGACCTCCAGCCCCTCGTACGCGGCGAGCACCGACTCCGGCGTCTCGCCGCGACCGATCCTCCGATCTATGAGGGCCCAGCACCGGTCTGGGACGACCGGGCCGGCGGTCGGGGTCCCGATCGCCACCGGGGTCGCCGTTTCTTCGCCGAGCAGAGGGTCGGCGGGGAGAAGGGTCTCGAACGCGAACGGGAGGGTCTCCACCATCCGCACGATCGCGTTGTCCCCGAGCTCGGGCATCGCGGCGTGGGAAGCCCGTCCCCGCGCCTCCAGGCGGACCACCGCCCGGCCACGGTGGCCGATCCCCAGGCGCAGATCGGTGGGCTCGCCCAGCACCACGAGGTCGGGCTTGCCCACGAGATCCAAGACCCGCGACAGGACGGCCCCTTCCGCGATCTCCTCGTGGGGGACGTACACGAGGAGGAGCGTTCCCTGGAGCTCCTGGGCCACGGTGGCCGCTCCGGCGAGCTGGGCGGCGATCGCCCCCTTCATGTCCACCGCTCCCCGGCCCCACAGCATCCCGTCCGCAATCTCCCCCGAGAACGGGCCCCGAGTCCACGCCGCCTCCTCGCCCGGGGGCACCGTATCGAGGTGCCCTTCCAGCATCACGGTCGGTCCCTCCCCGCGGGAGATCTTCCCGATCACCGCCCCGAGCGGGCCCCGCTCCGCCTCGCAGAACCCTTTCAGGACCTGGAGCAGCCGGTCGGCAAGGGCCCCCTCCATCCCGGACGGGCTCGGAATGCGCACCAGTTCCTGAGCCAAGCGCACAGGGTCGGTCATGAGAGGTGAATCTCCACGATGTCCTTGTCTTGGACCGGATGGTCCAGCGGGGCGTGTTGGCCCTCGAACCGCCCCGACCCCCACAGGCGCACGTAGCGCAGCCGGTTCACGAAGTCCTTGTGGATCTGTTCTACCACGTTCAGCAACGTTGCCCCCTCTCGAATGGTGTACGGTTTGGATAGGTCCGGGGCCTGGCCGGGCTTCTTCGTGTACACCCGCACCACCCCGGAGTTGCGAAAGATCAAGGTCCGCACTTCGTCCAGTCCCTCCTCGGTCGCGGTGGAAGCGGACACCGCCGGGAACCGTCCCTCGGCCCAGGCGAGGAAGGCCGGCACGCGGTCGCGGCCCAGGTCGGCCTTCATCCCGAGGGCGATCGCCCGCCGCTCCACGACCCTCCAGTCCACCTGTCGGCTGGGTCCCGTCGTGAGCAGGGTGTGGCGCTCGGCGAGGAGCGAGATCACATCCGCGGTTTCGTTTTCCCAGTCCGCGCTCTCCAGGTTCACGCACAGGGCCACCGTGTCCGCCAGGCGGACCAGGCCGTACACCCAGCCCTCGGCGTAGTCGCGGGTGATCGGCGGCAGGTCCACGAGCTGGATCTGGATGTCCTCGAACGGCAGCATCCCTGGCTGGGGGCGGAGGGTGGACATCGGGTAGGGAGCGATGTCCGGGGTGGCGTGGGTGAGGGCGGCGAGGAGGGACGATTTTCCGGCGTTGGGAACCCCCACCAGGGCTACCTGGGCCGCTCCCTCCCGCGGCACGTGGTACCCGACCGCGCCCCCCTTGCCGG
This sequence comes from uncultured Thermotogaceae bacterium, assembly GCA_964435345.1. Lineage (GTDB taxonomy): Bacteria > Bipolaricaulota > Bipolaricaulia > Bipolaricaulales > Bipolaricaulaceae > Bipolaricaulis. Next base: position 263 of record CAYSZC010000187.1, on the reverse strand, counting down.
AGCGTCGTTGCTGCTCGGCCTTTTCCTTGAGCTTGGCGACCCGGCGACGAATATCGGCCACCATCTTCTCGGTCCCCTTATGCTTGGGGATGGTGGCGAGCATCTCCTGAAGGGCGTCCAGGCGCTCCTCGTCGGTCTTGGCCCGATTCAGGCGGTCTCGGGCGGCGAGGAATCCCGGGCTCAAGTTGGCGGGCATCGCCTCCGATTGTAATGAGCGCGCCAATCCTGTTCTAGCAGCCCGTGTGGGAACCCCGGGGGCCGCG
>CAYSZC010000186.1:0-2563 GCA_964435345.1 uncultured Thermotogaceae bacterium | reverse complement strand
CCGTGCGTGTAGGCGCGAATCGCCTCCGCGAGGGGCAACCGCTGGGGAGGGTGGGGCGGGTCGAGGGAGAGCCCGATCCCGTACAGGGGCCCCATCGGCATTCCATCGGAACCGAACGCCAGGGGGATGCCCCGCTCGACGACCCACGCGTGGGGGTCCATGCGGGCGTCTCGCTCCGGGCCAAGGCGGTCTTCGTACATCCTTCCCGGACCGGACCACTGGAGGAAGTTCGGTTGCATCGAAGAGACGAGGCCAAGGGCGGCGACGCGGTCCAGTTGCTCCGGGGTGGCCAGTTCGAGGTGTTCGATCCGGTGCCGGTCGTGATCGCTGACCCCGGCGAGATGCGCTGCGGCGAGCACCTCTTCCACCGCCTGGTCGCCGATGGCATGGATCGCCATCTGCAGCCCCGCCGATATCGCCCGCCGCCAGACCTGGGCGAGGTCCGCCCGCCCGAGGAAGATCCGGCCTCGTCCGGTCTCGCCCACGTACGGCTCGACGAGGGCCGCGGTGCGGGCCCCGACCGAACCGTCCACGAACACCTCCTTCACTCCCTGGATCGCGAGCAAGGGAGAGCCGAATCCGCGCCCCACCCCAAGCTCTTCCAACGCGGGCAGTTCCTCCACGGGGAGGTAGAGGAACGACCGCGTCCTGAGCGTGCCCCGCCGCATGGCCACCGTGTACGCGGCGAGGTCTCCCTCCGCTGCCATGTCGGCCACCGCTGTGACCCCGAGCGCGGCGGCGTGGAGAGACGCGGCGGCCACGGCTTCAATGAGCGTGTCTCTGTCGGGGCGCGCCGCACGCGCCAGCTCCCAGGCCGCGTCCTCCCACAGGTGGCCGCGATCCCGGTCCACGAACTCCCCGTCGGGGCGGACGCAGCGGGCGAGGGCGAGGGCGAGGGTGTTGGCGGCGAGCATGTGACCGTCCACGCGCACGGCGCAGCACGGCTGGCGAGGGGCGGCCCGATCGAGGTCTCCCCGCTCGAGGTATCTCCGTTCTGGCCACTGCGACTCGTCCCACCCTCGCCCCACCACCCACTCCCCAGGGCGGGCCTTGGCCGCGGCGCGCAGCCGGTCCATGGCTTCGGCCAAGGATCGCGTCGGCGCCAAGTCCACGTAGAACGTCCGCTCCAGCCCCGCGAGAAGGAAGTGGGTGTGGGCGTCGAAGAACCCAGGGAGGAGGGCTCGCCCGTGGAGGTGGACCGTGCGCGTGTCCGGGCCACGAAAGCGCAAGACCTCGGCGGCCGGTCCCACGGCGGAGATCCTCCCGCAGCGGACGGCCACCGCGTCCGCGGCATCCGCCCCGAACACCGGGCCCCCGTGCAGGATCAGATCCGCCGGCATCGTGGGGCGATTATAGCAGGGGCTGTCTTGTCTCCGGCGGCGCTGTACGATAGAGGGCGATGGAGACGAAGGTCCTTGCACCGGACGAGGCGGGGATCGCCGCCGCCGCGGACGTGATCCGCCGTCGGGGAACGGTGGCGTTCCCCACCGAGACCGTGTACGGCCTGGGCGCGGATGCCTTGTCCGCGAAGGCCGTGGCCCGCGTGTTCGCCGCGAAGGAGCGCCCCCGGTTCGACCCGGTGATTGTCCACGTGGCCGACCCGGGAGAGGTGCGACGCCTGTGGACGAAGGTGCCGCCCCTGGCCCGGGATCTGATGGATCGGTTCTGGCCCGGACCGTTGACCCTCATCCTCCGCCGAACGCGGCGGGTACCGGGGATCGTCACCGCGGGGCTCCCCACGGTGGCAGTGCGGATGCCGGACCACGAGGTGGCCCTGGCCCTGATCCGCGCGGCCGGGCGGCCGATCGCCGCCCCCAGCGCGAACCGATTCGGGCGTCTCAGCCCGACCCACCACGACGCCGTGCTCGCCCAACTCGGTGGGGTCGTGGACGCCGTCATCGCCGGCGGGCCGACCTCCGTCGGGATCGAGTCCACCGTGGTGTCGCTCTTGGAGGACCCTCCCGTCGTCCTGCGCCCGGGGGGAACGCCGCTCGAGGCGCTGCGAGAACTCGTTCCCGATCTTCGGATGGAGCCGCCCCACGGCCCGTCCGCATCCCCAGGGACGCTCCCCCACCACTACGTTCCGGCGACCCCGCTCTTCCTCCTCGAGCGCGGCCCGGCCCCGCAGGGACTTGAGCCGTTGGACCGACTGACGTGCGGGTTCCTCGCGTTTCGCGAGGAGTGGAGCGGGTTCGGCCGTGTGGAGGTCCTCTCGCCGGCCGGCGACCTCGTGGAGGCGGCGGCTCGGTTTTTCGCCGCCCTGCACGCCCTGGATGGGGCCGGACTCGCGGCGATCGTGGCCGAGCCCGTTCCCGAGGAAGGGTTGGGGGTGGCGATCATGGACCGGTTGCGGCGGGCCTCTTCGGGCCGCGCCCACCTCGGCGAGGAGCAGGTGTGGAGAGGAAGGTAGCCTGGGAACAGGCCCGCCGGTCCTTGATCGGTCCGGGCCGTCGTTCGGTCGCAGAAAGGAGGAGCGGATGAAGCTGAAGGAGAAGCGAGTGGCGGTGTTGGTGGCGGACATGTACCAGGAATTGGAGTTCTGGTACCCGTATCTGCGGCTGAA
>CAYSZC010000185.1:0-2602 GCA_964435345.1 uncultured Thermotogaceae bacterium | reverse complement strand
GCGGTGAAACGCGTCGTCGCGCACAAGGTGCGACGCTACAGGCACCGTTCCAGGCACGCGAATGCCTTGGGAAGAGCGGCGAGAATTTCGCTGGGGAGCACCGCCCGTTCCGCCGCGCTCACGGTGGCGAGTTCGGCGGCAAGGCCGTGCGCGTACGCTCCGACCACGGCCGCGGCGAGGGACTCGGCGCCGCTTGCCCACAGCCCCCCGATCATCCCGGCCAGCACATCCCCCGATCCGCCGTGGGCAAGCGCGGTGTTGCCGACCGTGGTCAGGTAGACCTCCCCCGCGGGCGAAGAAATCGCCGTGGGCGGGCCCTTCACGGCCACCACCGCCCGGTACTCGCTGGCGGTCCTGCGCGCCCAACGGATCTTGTCTGCCAACACCTCCTCGGCATCTGCCCCCACCAGGCGGGCGAACTCGCCTGGGTGCGGGGTGAGGACGAGCTCCCCGTGCTTCTTCCGGAGGAGCTTGGGGTCCTGGGAGAGGGCGAACAGGGCGTCCGCGTCGGCCACAAGCGGCGCCTGCGACAGGAGGAGGGCCCGCACCATCTCCGCCGGGCCGGGTCCCCGGCCCAGGCCCGGGCCGATCGCAACGACATCCATCTCCCGGCCCAGACGTACGGCTTCCTCTGCCGCTTCCGGGGCGAACTCCCCGTCAGCTGCTGCCGGACCGGGGTGGACGAGGGCCTCTGGGACGAGCCCGGCGACGATGGCAAACACCGGCTCGGGGCACAGGACGTGTACCAGCCCGGCCCCGGCGCGCAGCGCGCCCTCTGCGGCCAGGGCCACGGCACCGGCCATCCCGACCGCTCCCCCCACCACGAGGACCCGGCCAAACGTGCCCTTGTGCCCGAACCTCGGCCGCAGCGGGAGGCGCCCGGCGCAGAACCCGGCGTCCGCGATCCAAGCCAGGGGCGCCGTTCCGTCCCACGCCGCTGGCGGGTAGGCCACCTCCACCAGGCGCACCTCCCCGCAGTGTTTCGCCGCGGGCGGCAAGAGGTGACACGGCTTCAACGCCCCCATGGCCAGGGTCAACTCGGCGCGCACCGCCGGGCCGGGGACAGCGCCGCTGTCGGCGAGCAGCCCCGAGGGAAGGTCCAGCGCAACGATCGGGACCGGAACATCGGCGAGGAGATCGATCGCGGCCCGGGCCAACCCCCGCGCCTCCTGCGAAATCCCGATCCCGAGGATGCCGTCCAACACAAGGTCCGCTTCCGCCAGCCACGGCTGGACATCGTCCAGTTCAGCGACCTCGCGGATCGAACGGCGCTCCCCCGGAAACGATGCCACAAACGCTCGCTCCTCGTCCGCCGTCGCCCCGGCCAACGTACCGAGGACTACCGCCTGCACGTCCGCCCCCCACAGCCCCAGCCACCGCGCAACGGAGAGGGCGTCGCCCCCGTTCCCTCCTTTCCCGCACAACGCCAGAACGCGCTTCGCGGAAAGCCCAGCGCTCCACTCGCGGATCTCCTCGGCCGCCCCCCGCCCGGCGGACTCCATGAGGAGGAGGGGCGCGACCCCCAGTTCCGCAGCCCGCTCGTCCACGGCGCGCATCGTCTCAGAGGAAAAGACTTTCAGCACGGGACCGATTCTAGACCCGGCGCCGCCGCGCGCCAAACCGCCAAGGCCTCTGCCGCGACCGCAGGGACAGGACGGCCGGTGACATCGAGCCAGCGCACGTCCGCTTCAGCGCGGAAAAACGCGAGTTGGCGGCGGGCGTAGGCCTTCGTGTTTCGTACGATCCGGCGCCGGGCCTCCCCAAGGTCGTACTCCCCGCGGAAGTGGGCAAACAGCTCGCGATACCCGATCGTTCGGGAAACCTGAGCTTCGGGAGGGAGCTCCTTCTCCCAGAGCCGCCTCGCCTCTTCGGCCAAGCCCGCGGCGAACATCCGCTCCACTCGGTCCTCGATCCGCCGGTGAAGCTCGCGCCGATCCGCCGTCAGCCCGATCTTGACCAGCGGCCACGGGAACGGGACCTCTCTCCCCCAGAACGCGGACAGGGGCCGCCCGGTCAACTGGTGGACCTCGAGGGCGCGCACGAGACGCACCCGATCCTCGGGGTGGATTCGGGAGGCGGAAACTGGGTCCACCCGCGCGAGTTCGGCGCGGAGTTCGGCGAGCGGCCGCTGACTAAGAGTTTCCCGCAGGCGAGGGTCGGCCGCCGGGCCGGGGAACAGCCCGCGGGTGAGTGCCCGGACGTAGAGCGTGCTCCCGCCGACGACGATCGCCCGCCGCCCCCGATCATGGATCGCGGAAACGAGGCGCTCGCAATCGGCACGGAACCGGGCGGCATCGTACCGTTCCCCGGGGTCGAGGGCGCCCACCAGGTGATGGGGGACCCGCGCGAGGAGCTGCGGCGCGGGCCGATCCGTGCCCACGTCGAGACCGCGGTAGACGGTCCGAGCATCGGCAGAGACGATCTCGGCCCTCACCCGCTCCGCGATCCCCACCGCGACCTCGGACTTCCCGGCCGCGGTGGGCCCAATGAGGAGAAGGACGCTCATCCTGAACACCGCATGAACCACGCCACCACAAAGCCACAAGGGGCTAGAACCTGTTTCACAGCAGGACAGGGAGTGGCTAGCCACCTCGGCCCTTCT
>CAYSZC010000184.1:0-2634 GCA_964435345.1 uncultured Thermotogaceae bacterium | reverse complement strand
ACGTGGCGGACCATCGAGGCGTAGGAAAGCCCGCTGTACCGCGCTGGGTCACGCTCCCGGAGGGCCAGAGCCTCGGCGTAGGTCATCCCCCCCGGGACGTAGCCCGCGAGCTCGTCGTGGGCCGCGGTCTGGTCGGTGACCACGTCGGGGACGACGCCCCGCCGGACGAGCTCCGGGTACACATCGGCGGCGTTGCCGAGGAGCCCGATCGAAATGGGCGCCCCGTTCTGCCGGTGTTCCCGGACGAGGCGCAGCGCCTCGTCGAGGGAAGCTGTCCAGATGTCGAGCTGGGCAAGGGCCAGCCGCCGCTCGATCTTGGCGGGGTTGATCTCGACGACGAGCCCGACCCCGTCGTTCATCGTGATCGCCAGGGGTTGGGCGCCCCCCATCTCCCCCAGGCCCGCGGTGAGCACGAACCTCCCGCGAAGCGTCCCCCCGAAGTGCTGCCGCGCCGCCTCGGCCAGGGTCTCGTAGGTCCCCTGGAGGATCCCCTGGGTCCCGATGTAGATCCACGACCCGGCCGTCATCTGCCCGTACATCGTGAGGCCGAGGGCCTCCAGGCGGCGGAACTCGTCCCAGGTCGCCCATTCCGGCACGAGCATCGCGTTGGCGATGAGCACCCGCGGCGCGTCCTCGTGGGTGCGGAACACCGCCACCGCTCGACCAGACTGAACGACGAGCGTCTCGTCGGCCCCGAGGTCGCGGAGGCAGCGCACGATCGCGTCGAAGTCGTCCCACGAGCGGGCGGCCTTGCCGGTTCCCCCGTACACGATCAGGTTCGCGGGATCGCCCGCTACCTCCGGGTCGAGGTTGTTCATGAGCATCCGCAGGGCCGCCTCCTGGGGCCAACCCCGGCAGGAGATCCGTGTCCCGCGCGGCGCCCGCACCACCCGCGCACCCGTCGTCTTGCCCATCGTCATCCCCGTGATGGTAGACCGAACAGGGGGCATCGTAAAGGGTTTCGGCACAAGAAACGGAAACCGGGTAGAATAACGTCAGTCCACTAAGGAGGTGGCCGATGAAGCGGTCTTTCGTTTCGGTTGCGCTTATCGCAGTGTGTCTCTCCATCGTGCCGATGGGGGCGGTTGCGGCTGAGCCCGCGGGCAAGCTCGGCGTGGGAGGGAGCTTCAACCTCGTTCTCGGGTCCCCGGTGTTCGACCTGTTCTACGAGATCCCCACCGGACGGAACGCCGCGACCCGGTTCACGCTCGGCATCTGGGCGGTAGCCCCAGGGGTGATGGCCTTCTCCGGTGACGCGTCGTTCCTCATCACGCCGGCGCTCGAAGGGTTCCAACCGTACTTCGGCGGCGGGGTCGGCGGCCTCGCCGCTGCCGTAGGGGGCATCGGGGGAATGGCCCAGATCAACCTCACCGTGAACGGTATGGCTGGGGTGTACATCCCTCTGTCCGACACGTTCGGTCTGTACGGTCAGATCCGCTTGGTGGGGGTCGTCAATCTCGCTGCCTTGCAGGTCACTGCCCTTCTCATGCCGGGGATCGGTCTGTACGTGACATTCTAGAGCAACGCGCGTGGATGCGCGGAAGAGGACAGGATGACCTGCCCTCTTCCCTGAGACGCGGCGTCTCTTCCTCACGGGCGCGGTGTCCTTCTCTGCCCGCGCGCTGGCCCTATGCTAGCGGTGGTGGCAACGGTGCAGATGAAGGTTGTGGTTGGATCGCTCGTCCTGCTGGGGCTCCTCCTCGGGTTCTCGGCGCTTCTCTTCTGGACGCCCCCTGCCCCGCCCGAGGTCGGCGACTACCAGCGCCTGTGGCAGGCCCGGGATCGCCTCCCGGCGACGCTCCGCGAACTGGAATCGCTGGCGGCGCGCGAGGACGGTTTGGGTTGGCAGGCCCGGATCATCGTCGGTCGGTGGCATGCCGCCCACGGCGCCCCGGGCACGGCGGTCACGCACTTCCGTTCCGCTCTCGCCCTCCACGCGACCTCCGGTCTCCGGGTCGAGCTTGCGTTGGCCCTCGAGGCGTCGGGCCGATCCGCGGAAGCATTGCCAGAGTGGAAGCGGCTCCTCCCCCGGGTGGAGGCCGTCCAGGGAGTCCTGCGCCTGGAGACCGATCCCGTGCGCGCTGCCTCGGCCCTGAACAAGGGCGGCGCCCCTAGCGACGCCCTGGCCCTCCTGTCCAAAGTCAGCGGCACGCAAGCCACGCTCGAACGGGCGCGGGCCCTCGTCGCGCTGGGCAGGCGACACGAGGCGCTCCCGGAGTTCGAGCGGTACCTCGCTGCCGCCCCTCAGGACGCAGGGGCGCGGTTGGAGTACGGACGAGCGCTGGAACGGACCGGCGAGCGGGACAAGGCCCTCGCCGCGTACCGCGCCGCGGGAGCGGCCGGGGCGCACGAGGCGGGCCTGCTCCTAGAAACGCTCGGTCGGGAAGAGGAAGCGATCGCCGCGTACCGCCAGTCCGCGGCGCCCGAGGCGAGGTGGCGGGCGGCCCGGCTCCTCGACGACCGCGGGCGGATCGCGGAAGCCCTGACCCTGTACTGGGAACTCGCCCGGGGAAGTCACCGCGTGCGCGACGACGCCGCCCTCCGCGCCCATCTCCTCCACGCGCGGAGAGGGGAGGCCTCTAAGGCCGCGGAGGCGGCGAAGCTCCTGTCGCCGGCCTTCGCCTGGATCCTGGG
>CAYSZC010000183.1:0-2642 GCA_964435345.1 uncultured Thermotogaceae bacterium | reverse complement strand
TCCTTGGTGTACTTCGTGGTAGAAGGGCCAAGGTGGGTAGCCACTCCCTGTCCTGGTCCTGTTTTGAAACAGGTTCTAGTCTCCCCCCGATCCTCCTCGGCGCGGAGATCGGGCGCTTTCTCCGGCAGAAGCTCAGGGTCGCCGACCCCTACCGCGAGGAGAAACGTGCCGCCAACGCCGCGGCCCTCGCCCATTACTCGGACTGGGCACGAGAAGTGGCCCGTGCCCCCGATCCACTCCTGCACGCGCTCCGCCTCGCCGCAGCCGGAAATAGCCTCGACCTCGGGATCCACGCCCGCCTCGACGTGGCCGAAAGCATGGCCGAGGCCGGTACGCGTTCGTTCGGCCACAACGACTACGACGCCTTTCGGAAGCGGCTGGAGAACGCGCAGGAAGTCTTGTATCTCGCCGACAACGCCGGGGAGATCGTGCTCGACCGGATCCTCATCGAAGAAGTCCTACGGCGTGGGAAGCGGGTGACGGTCGCGGTGCGCGGGGCGCCCACGCTCAACGACGCCGCGACCGACGACGCTTCCGAGACTGGCCTGGACAGGCTTGCGGAGATCATCACCACCGGCGCCGATGTCCCCGGGACGAGCCTTGCCGCCTGCTCGCCCCAGTTTCGCGCCCGGTTTCGCGACGCCGGGCTCGTCCTGAGCAAGGGGATGGGGAACTTCGAGGGCCTATCTGAAGAGCCGGCGCCGTTGTTCTTCCTCCTCCAGGCCAAGTGCGCCCCTGTGGCGCAAGAGATCGGGGTCGCGGTCGGCGCCCTCGTCCTCCTGGCGGGGCGCGGTTGACGTGGCCTGGGCCAAGCGGCAAAGTGGGGCGTACCATGGCCCAGAATCCGGGTGACTTGTTCGAGGGGTTCCTCCGCCGCCAAGGGCTGAGCGTGACCCGCCCGCGCCGGGCGGTGGTGGAGGCCGTGTTCGCTCTCCCTGCCCACTTCGAGGCCGCCGACCTGTGGGCCGCTCTGCGCGGGACGGTCTCTTCCGCGGCCACGGTGTACCGCACGCTGGAGTTGCTCGAACAGGCTGGGCTCGTGCGCCGCGTGTCGTTCGGCGAAGCCCACGCCCACTACGAGCACGTGCTCGGACGCGAGGACCACGGCCACCTCGTGTGCCAGGGCTGCGGACGGGTGGTGGAGTTTGCGGACCCTGGGCTGAAGAAGGTCGTGACACAGGCCGCGGAGCGGTACGGATTTTCCCTCTCCGAGACCGTCGTGCAGGGGTACGGCCTGTGCCCGACGTGCCGCGCGCAGGGGCTATAATCACGCGCGTGCCGGGGTGGCGGAACTGGCAGACGCGCGGGACTCAAAATCCCGTGCCCTGAGAAGGGCGTGTGGGTTCGACTCCCACCCTCGGCACCAAACGGTTCCGATGTTGACCATCCTGCGCGTGCTCGGGCATCTCCTCCGCGGCCGCGTTGCCCTCTGGCAGGGCTACACGAACGTTACCTGGCGCACCTGCGAGCGGTGCCTGTCTTGGCACGGCCGGATCGTGGCCGACCCGAAGTTCTTTCCATCCCACGATGGCTGCGCCCACGAGCTGCGGAGGTTTCCCGTGTGGAGGCTCGCCGAGCACCGCGAGCACAGGCGTCGGATGGCCGAGCGGGCCCGCGAGGAACTCCGCCGCCGGGACCTGTTCCGTAAAGCTGCGGCCTCCCTGTCCACCGACCCCGCGGAGGCGCTGCGCCTGTTCGTGCGGGCCGCGTCCGTGGACGTCTACCTCCCCGAGATCGAGGCGTTGGCGCGCGACCAGGCCCTGACCGATCCCGCTCTACGAGCCCGGTTGCGGGAGATCCTCCTCAAGCATTGGAAGGCGAAGTTCGCCAAGGAGCGGTACGAGCGGCAGCCCGAGCTGGCCCGCACCGAGCAGGAGGCATGGGGTGTGGCGCGGATCAAAGAACTCCTCCCGTAGCGGCCGGACGGAACCGCGGTTCTGGGCTGCCGTCGCCGTCGTCTTTGCCCTCCTCATCTACGCCGGGGTACGCCTGATCCCGCCCGCACCGGCGCCCCGGCCGCCGCTCCAGCCGGTGGACGTCCCCGCGGTCGTAATCCCGATCACGTTCAAGGTGGTGGGGAAACCCAGCATCAACCAGGCCACGGCCGAAGAACTGCAGAAACTCCCGGGGATCGGCCCGGTCCTCGCCGCGCGCATCGTGGCGTTTCGAGAAGAACACGGCCCATTCCGCACGGTGGACGACCTCCTTTCCGTGTCCGGGATCGGGCCGAGGACCCTCGACCGGTTCCGCGACCTCGTGACCGTGGACGCCGACGAGGAGTGACCTCCGCGCGGAGTTTCGGTCGCCGTTGCCGATCCCTACGCCATCGGCTACGATTCCCCTTTGCTGAAGTCCGAGGGGAAGACCATGCCCAAGAAACCGGTAGAGATCCGCACGTTTGACGTCGCCATGGCCTCGGCCGAGGAGGTGGCCGCGGTCCACGGCCTCTCCAACCGGCTGCGGGCAGAGATGTGGCCAGAGGACCCGCCGCGCGGGTTCGAGGAGTGGGTCCAGAAATTGCGGACGGTCCCCCCGTTCGTGTTGCTCCGGCAGTGGGTGACCTGGCACGGGGGAGAGGCGGTGGGCCGGGCGATCCTCACCGCCTACGACACGCCTCACAACCGCCACATCGCCGATGCCGA
>CAYSZC010000182.1:0-2647 GCA_964435345.1 uncultured Thermotogaceae bacterium | reverse complement strand
TACTTCGTGGTAGAAGGGCCGAGGTGGATAGCCACTCCCTGTCCTGTTTTGAAACTAGGTTCTAGCGATTGGGGACAACGTCGTGTGACGTGTTCGGATAAGAGGGTACAGGAGGCATGGTGACGAACTGCGCTGAACGCGGGGAAGGAGCTGGCCGATGTTGTGGATGATCCTCGCCAACGCGCGCAAGCGAAGGGCGCGGGCGATCATGACCGTGGCCGGGGTGGCGATCGGCGTAGGCACCCTGTTCGCGCTCCTTGCGGTAAGCGCGGGGATGGAGTCCGCCCTCGAGCGGGAAATCGAGGGGTTGGGCGCCCACATTCTTCTTCTCCCCAAGGGGTGCCCGTACGCGCTCACCTTGGCCCTGATGCAGGGCACGGAGACGCTCGAGTACATCCCCGAGGAGATGCTCCCCCAGTTCGCCGGCGTGGAGAACGTGCATCTCGCCGTCCCGGTGGTCGTGGGAAGGGCCCGGCTGGGCGGCGAACAGGTCTCGGTGTACGGGGCGACGGACGAGCTTTTTGCCGTGAAGCGTTGGGGAGGAGCGGGGTTCTCCGGCGCCGTGGTCGGAAGCGATGTCGCGGCGAGGCTGAGGCTCGTGCGGGGGCAGTCCATCTCTCTTGACCTGTACGAGACCGTGACCTTGGAGATCGCCAAGATCCTGCCCCGATCGGGAGGGCGGGATGACACGTTCGTTTTCGTGCCCCTGCGCACGGCCCAAACGCTCCTCGCGCTTCCGGGGCGTCTCAGCGCGGTGTTGGTGCAGACAACCGACGTCGCCCGGACCGCGCCGACCCGACTCGCTCTGGGCCGGATGGCCGATGTGCAGGCGGTCCCCCCCTCGGACGTGTTCGACATGCTGGTGACCCTCTTCGGATCCATCAAGTCCACCTTGATCCTCGTGACTGGGATCGCGATCGTCGTCGGTGTCCTGACGACAATGAACACGATGACGATGGCCGCCTACGAGCGGAAGAAAGACATCGGGCTTCTCCGGGCGGTGGGGGCGACGCGCGCGGACGTGTTCCGGATGTTCATGGTGGAATCGTTGGTGTTGTCCCTCGTCTCGGGTGTCCTGGGAGTTGCCCTGGGGTACGCCGCGACGCACTTCCTTCCGCGGACAACCGGGTTTGGGCTTGACTCCCCTGCCGTCTTCTCCGTGGGGTACGTGGCGCTGTGTCTCCTCGTCGCAACCGTGGTGGGATCCCTGTCTGGCATCTACCCCGCGATGCTCGCGGCTCGGACCCAGCCCATCAGGGCGCTGAGGGAGCCATGAGGCTCGATCTGTCCAAGGTTTGGAAGGCCTACGGAGAAGGGGCAGGCCAGTTTTGGGCGCTGCGGGATGTGTCCCTCACGATTGACGACGCGCCCGTGATCGCCATCCACGGGCCGTCGGGGTCAGGGAAATCCACGCTCCTCCATCTCCTGGGGTTTCTGGACACGCCCACGCGGGGTTCGATCCTCCTCGATGGGGTCCCGGCAGAGGGGCTCAACGATCGCCAGCTAAGCCTCGTTCGTCGGAACAGGATCGGCTTCATCTTCCAGCAGTACTACCTCAACGAGTCATTGACTGCTCTCCAGAACGTGATGGTTCCCCTTGAGCTGGCTCGGGTCCGGGACCGAAGGGCGGTTGCGGCGCGGGTTCTGGACCAAGTTGGGTTGGCGAGCAAGCTTGGCTCGTACCCATCGGAACTCTCGGGGGGAGAGCAACAGCGGGTGGCGATCGCCCGGGCCTTGGCCAACGCCCCGGAGATGATTCTCGCCGATGAGCCGACGGGGAACCTCGACTCGACGACCGGCGCGAACATCCTCGAATTGCTCCTCGGGATGAACCGGGAGAGGCGGATCGCCGTGATCCTGGTTACCCATGACGAAGCGGTGGCGCGATCGTGCGACGTCCAGATCGAGGTGTGCGATGGGAGGGTTCTATGAACGGAAAGAACGTTTGGATATGGATCCTGGCCGGTCTCCTGGCCGTGGCGGCCGTGGTCGTGGGTTGGCTGGCGACACGCTCGCCTTGTCCGGTGGCGACGGCAACCCGGATGACGGCGAACGCGGGCAACGAGGCGGTCTCCAGCGCGAATCCGGCCACTGCCCCTGCGGCGGCCGGGACGGCAGTGCATTCGGTGGAACCGCCTCCGGTCCCCGCGACCGCGGGTGTCGTGGGAGCTGCCGACCCTCCCGCGGGCGGGGCGCCGGATGCGGGCGAAGAGGCGAGTACCGGTGCGCAGGTGGAACAGGTCACGATCCGGGACTTATTCGACCGCCGCGACCGGTACGACGGGAGGACGGTGCTCGTCCGCGGGAGGGTCACGACCCAGTGCGTTCGTGGGTGTCGGTTCAACCTCGACGACGGGACCGGGGTTCTGTTCGTCGAGCTGGTGGAAGGTGCGCTGGAACAGGTACTTCCGCGGGGGAGCATCGGGAGGCGGATCGAGGTTCGGGGGGTATTCCGCGCCGCGCCCCGGCCGGTCCTCGTCGTGGACGACCCCGACGGCGTCGTCTGGAAGTGACCGCGCTCTAGCAGCCTGTGTGCCAGTAGCCCGCTGAGCCTTCGGCTACCTGTCTGCCGACAGGCAGGCGCCCGACGGTTCTCACCGCAGAGCGCGCAGAGAACGCCGAGAACGCCCGGCAGACTGAAGAGCCC
>CAYSZC010000181.1:0-2649 GCA_964435345.1 uncultured Thermotogaceae bacterium | reverse complement strand
CATGAACTTCGCCTGTACAGCGGGAATCCGCGAGCCGAAGGCCCGCGTACCCGAGCGCGGCCCCGGGTTTCCCACACGGGCTGCTAGCCGACCCTCCGCCCCGCTCGAAAGAAGAAGGGCTCTGGTTTCCCAGAGCCCTCCTTGATCGGCGCAGCAGTTGCTACCGCGGCATAACGTTCTTCGCCTGCGGGCCCTTCGGGCCCTGTTCTACGTCGAACTCCACGACCTGTCCCTCGCGCAGGCTCTTGAATCCGGGCATCGCGATCGCCGAGAAATGCACGAACACGTCCGGACCTCCGTCCTGCTCGATGAAACCATAACCCTTCGAGTCGTCGAACCACTTCACCTTGCCGGTGGCCATTCGGTTGTTCCCCCCCTTTTTCCTTGTGTTTCGACCGCCTACGTGCGCCCCTCTTCGCTGCGTTGGGGAAACCCCGAGCAGCCACTGCGGTGCTGCATTTCGTACGGTCCTGCGAAGGCAAGTATAGCCGTGAGAGGAAGAAAGGCAAGTCCCTTGGACCATGGGGCGGCCATAGGTACACTCCGCACAGGAGCACGGAACATGGACGCGGCAGATCAGGAGACCACGTTCTTGGAAGAGGCAGGGCAGGACGAGGTGAACGTCCTGTCCACCTACCTCGTCGAGGTGTCCCGAATCCCCCTCCTGACGGAGGAGGAAGAACGGGACCTCGCTCTTCGGATGCGCAATGGCGACCGCGGGGCCCGGGAGCGCCTGGTCGTGTCCCATCTCCGGCTCGTGGTGTCCATGGCCCGGGAGTACGGCGAGGTCGGACTCGATCTCGTAGATCTCATCCAGGAAGGGAACATCGGCCTCATCGAGGCTGTAGATCGGTTTGACCTCGAGCGGGGCGTGCGCCTCTCCGTCTACGCCCGGTGGTGGATCCGTCAGGCGATCGGGGCCGCGATCGAGCGCCACGCACAGGTGATCCGGATCCCCGTCCACCTGTTCCGAGCCATCGTCCGGTTCCACCGCCTGCGGGCGAGCTTTGGGGCGGACGAGGTCCAGGAATGGGGCGATCTCGCCCTCGCCCCGGGGATGACCATGGACCGTGTCCGGCGGGTGGAGCGCACCGTGGGAGATGTGGTCTCGCTTGACACCCCGATCGCGGACGACGAAGGGACGGAGACGCTCGACGAGCTCATCCCTGACGAGGAGATGCCCAGCCCAGAGCGGGCAGCGGTGGAGATGCTCTTTCACGAGGAACTCACCGCGATCGTGGATCGCCTCCCGGCCCGGGATGCCCAGATCCTGCGCTGGCGGTACGGCCTCGAGGGAGCCAACCCCCAGACCTTGGCCGAGATCGGGGAGACTCTCGGGGTGTCCCGTGAACGCGCCCGTCAGCTCGAAGAACGCGCCCTGAAACGTCTCCGGGAAGCGTGGGGGAAGAAGGCCCTCCAGTTCTACCGTCGGCTCATCACCGCGACCTAGCAGCCCGTGTGGGACCCCCGGGGCCGCGGACCCGTGGCACGCGGGCCTTCGGCTCACGGATTCCCGCTGTAGCTCTGCACGGCGGAGTGCATGGCCTGTTTACCGCCGAGGTCGCAGAGGAACCTGAAAGGCATTAGGTTTGGGTGAAGCCTAACCCCTCTTCTACTGTTCGAGTCGGGATCGGACCGTCAGGGGTACCGGTTTCTGCGGGACGTGCACGTACCGGAGGCTGACGGTCTTGACCTGCACCACCTGTACCGGGCGATGCGGTTCCTGGGAGAAGAGAAGGACGGGATCGAGGAGAAGCTCTTCTTGCGGAACCGTGACCTGTTCACGGACCTCAAGCTCGTGTTCTTCGACACACAGCCTCTACTTCCACGGGGAAGGGGGGACCTTGGGGGCGCACGGGCACTCCCGGGAACACAGGCCGGAGCTCAAGCAAGTCGTGGTGGGGGCGCTCCTTTCCGGGGACGGGCGGCCGATCAGCTGCGAGGTGTACCGGGGGAACCAGACCGACGTGCGGGCGCTTCTGCCGGTGGTGGACCGAGCGCGGGAGCGGTTCTCTCTCTCCGAGGTGTGCTTTGTGGCCGACCGGGGGATGGTGAGTAGCGAGGTCATCGGGGACCTGGAGGAGCGGAAGCTCGGGTACATCCTGGGGATGCGCCTTCGGCAGGCTAAGGAGGTGCGCGACACGGTCCTCTCCCACCCTGGCCGCAGGTGGTGGCCGACAACCTCCAGGTGAAGGAAGTGTGGGTCGAGGATCGGCGGTACATCGTGTGTCTGAACCCGCAGGAAGCGGCCAAGGACAAGGCGGACCGTGAACTGATCCTGGAGGCGTTGCGGGAGAGGCTGCGCGGGGGACCCAAGGCTCTGGTGGGGAACCGCGGGTTCCGCCGCTACCTGCGGGTGGAGAGGGATGCGATCAAGATCGATCTGGGGAAGGTAGCGGCCGAGGCGCGCACACGGCAAGTGGGTCCTCCGGACGAACACGGACCACCCGGCGAGCGAGGTGGCGCTCCAATACAAGCGGCTCCCGACCGTGGAGCGGTTCTTCCGGGCGGCGAAGGATCTTCTCGAGACGCGGCCGATCTTCCACAAGTACCAGGCGACGATCACCGGGCACATCTTCGTGAGCTTTCTCTCGCTCGTGCTCCTCCACGAGCTCGATCGCAGGCTCCAAAGAAAGGCGCTTACGGTGG
>CAYSZC010000180.1:0-2688 GCA_964435345.1 uncultured Thermotogaceae bacterium | reverse complement strand
GCTACCGAGCGCCTGTGGAGTACCTTACGGAGCAGGGGATCCACCCGAGGGTCTTTGTCGTCATCGGCCCTCCGCGTGGTTCCGTGTCGGAGGCGCAGGTCCCACGAAAGCGGCCCGTGCAGGGCATTTGCTGATGAGATTCGGGAGGTAAGTGAAATGAAGTGGCGGAACAACGGGTGGGGTAGAGCCAGACTCGTCGGACTGGTGCTCGTGGGCGTGGCGATGGCGGCGAGCGCCTCGGCCCCGCGCACCGGGGCCTGGGTGGACGAGGTCGTATTCTTCGAGGAGCCGAGCCACGCCAAGGCCGTGGACATGATCCGCGCCGGGGCGATGGACCTCTACGCCGGCGGTATTTCTGACCCCGACCTCATCAGGGCCGTTCGGGACGGACTTGGCTTCGAGGTTTCCTACGGCGCGTCGTGGGAACTATCGTTCAACCCGGTGGGCCCGACGTTCAAGGACGGCCGCCTGAACCCGTTCTCCGTCCCCCGGATCCGGGAAGCCGTGAACTGGCTCGTGGACCGCGACCATATCGTCCAGGAGATCCACGGCGGCGCAGCGATGCCCCAGTACCTGCCGCTGTGGCCCGCTTTCCCTGACTACGCGCGGCTGGCGGACGTCGTCCGGGTCCTCGAGCTTCGCTACGCCCACGATCCGGGGAAGGCCCGCGCCGTGATCGCCGCGGAGATGGAAGCGCTCGGCGCCGAGTCCGTCCAGGGGCAGTGGCAGTATCAGGGGAAACCGGTAGAGGTGATCCTCCTCATCCGGGGCGACGACGCGCGACGTCGGGTCGGCGACTACTTCGCCGCGCTCCTGGAGGGCGTCGGGTTCGCCACCGCCCGGCTCTACAAGACGGCGCGCGAGGCCGCGGCGATCGTCGGAAACGACCCGGCGGATGGCCAGTTCCACGTGTGGACCGGCGCCCAGGTGATCTCGCTCGTCTCCCGGGACCAGGGCGTCGTGTTCAACTGGTACTACACCCCGCGCGGGAGGACGGACCCTCTATGGCAGGCGTACACCCCGGCCCCGGAGTTCGACCGGATCGCCGACCGGTTGGCCCGCGCCGACTACGCGAATCTCGATGAGCGCCGCGACCTGTTCGCCAGCGCCCTGGAACTGGCGATGCGCGACTCGGTACGCGTGTGGCTCACCAACCGCGTCGCCTACTTCCCTCGCTCCCCGGGGGTCGTGGTGGGGAGCGATCTCGCCGGTGGGGTGTCCGGATCCTGGCTGTGGAGCCGTACCTTGCGGTTTGCGGACCGGATCGGGGGGACGGTGCGGATCGGCAACCCCAGCCTGCTCACAGCGCCGTGGAATCCCATCGCTGGTTCGATCTGGATGTTCGACACGATGATCATCCGCGGCACGTCCGACGCCGCGGCCCTGCCCGACCCGTTCACCGGGCTCTACCGGCCCCAAGACGTAGAGCGGGCCGAGGTGTTCGTGGTGGAAGGCCAGCCCGTCGTGGCGACCCTGGACTGGGTGGATCTCCGGTTCGTGCCCGCGATCACTGTCCCGTCCGATGCCTGGATTGACTGGGACGCAGCCGGGGAACGGTTCGTCACGGTCGGGGAGAAGCATCCGGCGGGGCTTGAGGCGAAATCAAGCGCGGTGGTGTACTTCCGGCCGGACCTGTGGGAGAAGACCTGGCACGACGGGACGGCGATGTCCATGGGCGACGTGATCCTCCGTCTGATCCTCCTCTTCGACCAAGCCAAACCCGAGAGCCTGATCTACGACGAGGCCGCCGTGCCGGCGTTCCGCACCTTCCAGGGCCATTTCCGGGGGGTGAGAATCGTCCAGACCGACCCGCTCGTGGCCGAGGTCTACAGCGACCTCGTGTATCTCGATGCGGAGTGGATCGCGAGCAGACGGGCGAGCCTTCTCTACCCCTACTACGAGCGGGGGCCCGGGCCGTGGCACAAGCTGGCCCTCGGGATCCGCGCCGAGGCGGCGAGAGAACTGGCGTTTACTTCCGCCAAGGCGAGGAAGCTCGGGGTGGAGTGGACGAGCTACGTCGCTGGACCGAGCGTCCTCACGCTGTCTCGACACCTTGACGCGGCCGCGGCGGAGGGCTACCTCCCCTACGCCAACACGCTCCGCAGCTACATCCCCGCCGCGGAGGTGGCAGCCCGGTACGAGGCGCTCCGCGGTTGGCACCAGGCCAAGGGGCACCTCTGGGTCGGCAACGGCCCCCTTTACCTGGAATCCGTGCGGCCGGTGGAGAAGGTGGTCGTCCTCAGGCGGTACGAGGCGTTCCCCGATTCGGCGACGAAGTACGCCGCCCTGGGGAGGCCAGCGATTGCGGACGTGGCGCTCACGGGTCCGAGAATTGTTGGGCGTGGACAGGACGTGGACTTCCGTGTGGGGATCACATTTAACGGAGAGCCCTACCGAGTGGCCGACATCGAGTCCGTGAAGTACCTCCTGTTCGATGCCACCGGGAACCTCATACTCGTGGGCGATGCTTCGGCCGATGCGGATGGGCAGTGGGCGATACGGGTCGCTGGCGCTCAGACTGCGGCGTTCCCGATTGGGGTCAACCGACTCGAAGTGGTGGTGGCCTCCAAGCTCGTGGGGAAGCCGTCGTTTGCCCAAACCGAGTTCGTCACGCGATAGCGGTTGGAGGCCGGTAGCAGCCCGTGTGGGAAACCCGGGGCCGCGCTCGGGTACGCGGGCCTTCGGCTC
>CAYSZC010000179.1:0-2744 GCA_964435345.1 uncultured Thermotogaceae bacterium | reverse complement strand
CTCGGCGGTGAACGAACCCCATGAGCTTCGCCTTGCGAGAGAGCGGGAATCCGTGAGCCGAAGGTCCACGTGCCACGGGTCCGCGGCCCCCTGGGTTCCCACACGGGCTGCTGGCGTTTCGTCGGCTCGCTGGGTGAGCGGAAGATCTCGTCCGCTGTCTTCGTCCAGCGGAACGATCGTCCGTCCGCTCACGTACACGCTTTGAGGTCTACGCCCGGCGGACGATCATGCAGACGCCTGGGTACGAGGAGCTGAAGGTCCCTGTCCGGATCACACTGTTTAGCCGACGTTCGACGTGCGGATGGAAGACGCGACATCGCCCACGCGCCAGAACGGAACCCTCGACGCGAGGAGGGGGTACGTGACGATCACGGTGACGATGAGCGCGAAGGTGAAGCTCATCGCCTGGTACCAGGACATCATCGGGTAGAACAGATCGTGGGAAGTCGAGGGGGCGGGCTCTGCCCACCCCCTTCGTTCTTCCCTCACCCCCTGCCTGCGCCGCCCGCGCGGCAGGCAGGCAGCCCTCCCCGTAGGGGGAGAGGGCGCCTCAACCGACCTCGATTCGCTTCTCCGACTCCCACAAGCCGTGGATGTTGCAGTACGCCAGCGCGTGCAACGTGCCCGGCTTAGTAGTCTTGAACGCGAAGGTCACCTCGTGATGGGTGTACACCGGTCCCTGGTTCGGCCCGGCCACCGCCTCGCCGTGGGCGTTGAGCTCGAACTTCCCGAGGTCGTAGATGAACTTGTCCCCGTCGGGGGCGAAATACGCTCCGATCCACCGGATGTGATGCTCGGTCGTGTTGGGATGAGCCGTGGCTTTGCCCAGTGAGGCCTTCACCTGAGTCCAAGCGTCGGCCTTGACCCGGTCCGGGCACTCGATCGCCGGGACGTGTTTTTCCTTCTGCCAATCTGCCGTCTGGATCTTCGCCGCGATTCCCATGGACACCTCCTCTAGGACTCCTCGGTCTCGCGCCGGCCGAACTCGCGGTCGGCGATGAACAACCCTCGGCCGGAGTCGCCGACCCGCTCCAACATCTCGACTGCCTTGCGGGTCTGGTCTTCCTCCTCCACCTGTTCGGTAACGAACCACTGTAGCATCGCGCGAGCAGCGTAGTCCTTCTCTTTCCCGGCGAGCTCGACGAGCCCGTGGATCTTCTCGGTGATGTACCGCTCATGGTCGTAGGCGGCGGTGAACGCCGCGACCGGCGATGCCCAGCTCTCCTGCGGCTCGGGGAGGGCGAGGAGCTTCGCCCGGCCGCCCCGCTCCAACACGTGATCGAAAATCCGCATCGCATGTCCTACCTCTTCCTGGGCCTGTAGGCGCATCCAACTCTCCATCCCGCCCCATCCCTCGGCGGCGAAGTAGGCGGCCATCGCCAGGTACAGGTACGCCGACGCCAGTTCCTCTTTGACCTGCTCGTTCAGAGATGCTTCCATCTTTTTCCCGATCATGCGCTCTCCTTCAGCTTGCGGTGGCAGAACCACCAGTCGTAGCACTCGACCTGGCCGGCCTTGGCCTCACCGAGGCGCTTCTTCGCCCCGTCCTCCGTGTCCGCGGGTGGGACGATCCCGTGGTCGCCGATGAGCCCGTTCTTCGGCCAGTCGGCGGGCAGGGCGACCTTGTCCTTCACCGCGGTCTGGAACGCCTTGAGGAGGCGGACGATCTCGTCCATGTTCCGGCCGATGTTCATCGGGTAGTACACGATCGCCCGCACGACCCCCTCCGGGCAGATGAGGAACACCGCCCGCACCGCGGCCGCCTCCGAGGCGCCGGGGTGGATCATCCCGTACAGCTCAGCGATCTTCCCCATGGTATCGGCGATGATCGGGAACGGAATCTGCACCTTGAGCTTCTCCGCGATCCACTCCGTCCACTTGATGTGGGAAAACACGTGGTCCACCGAGAGTCCGAGCAGCTCCGCTCCCATCTTCTGGAACTCCGGGTACCGCTGGGCGAACGCCACGAACTCCGTGGTGCACACGGGTGTGAAGTCCGCGGGGTGGGAGAAGAGGATCACCCATTTTCCCTGGTAGTCCTTGGGGAACTCGATCTTTCCCCGCGTCGTCTGGGCGACGAATGCGGGGGCCGGGTCACCGATCAACGGCATGCGCTTTTCCATCGAAACCTCCTTAGAACGATCTGAACTTCGCGCGCGGTGCTTGGCAGACCGGGCACCGCTCCGGGGCGTTGTCCTCCACGGTGTGGCCGCACACGGCGCACACGTGGACCTTGCCGACCTTCACGTCCTGACCAGCGAGGGCCTGCTCACGTGCCTGGGCGTACATCGCGGCGTGGATCTTCTCTGCCTCGAGGGCGTAGTGGGTGGAACGGACTGCACCCTTCTCCCCCTGTAGCTCGGCCACAGCGTGGTATGCGGGGTACATCTCGTCCACCTCGAACGTCTCGCCAGCGATCGCCTCCCCGAGGTTGTCCGCGCTCGTTCGGACGAGGCCCAGTTCGCGGAGGTGGTTCGTGGCATGGACTTGCTCGGCGTAGGCGATGGCGCGGAACAAGCGGGCCAGGTTCGGCCGCTTCTCCCCGTCGGCGACCTCGGCGAAGACAAGGTACCGCATGTGGGCTTGGGATTCGCCGGCGAATGCGTCGCCGAGGTTTCCTTCGGTCATCTTGCGCATGTGCTTTATCCTTTGGGCGCCCGCAGGCGCCCGATGAGCGGGAACCGCTCGACGAACTCCGCTCCGTGCGGCGCCCGGGCCAGTTCTGCGGCGAGATCGCAGCCGGC
>CAYSZC010000178.1:0-2748 GCA_964435345.1 uncultured Thermotogaceae bacterium | reverse complement strand
GTCGGGGGCAAGGTCTATGTTCAGCTCGTCGCTGATGCGAAGGGTCTCCACCTCGGCTCCCTTCTCCCTGAGCCGGATGTACGCCACATTCTGGCGGCGATAGTAGGTGATCCTCACCCGATTCACCTCACCCAGCCAGGGGATCGAGCGCTGCCAGCAGTCGGCGGATGAAGCCAGCCACGTCAGCTTGAAGGGCCTCGTTGGGGCCGCGGCCCAGAAACTCGGCAACGCGTCTTGGGCCCGGGCCATGGGCATCAAGGAAGTCCCGTCGGAGGATCTCCAGCGCCTTCACAGTCTCCGGGTCGGCGGCGATGGGGGCCAGCCGCGCAGCCACGGCCTCCACACCTGCGCTATAGTTCCGCACAACGTAGTAGAGGTCGTACGCGTCCTTGTTTTCGCCCCGCGCGGCGAAGGCCAACGCCTTCAGCACCATATAGGCTCCCGGACCGCATACCCACACGGACCGTGTTGCCATCTCGCCGCGAACCGTGGGTCCGCTTAGGCTGACGAGCTCACGATCCTGGAAAGCCAGGTGAAGACCAGGCGTGATCATGGCGGCCAGATCGGGCTCGATGTGGCGGAGATCTCCGCCGCGGTCAGCTTGGCCGCTCGGCGCGATCAGGAAGTCCACGGTGACCGCCATGTCGGCAACGATCTTCCAGCGCTGGTGCGTCGGATTGCCGCGCTCGTTCACGTCAGGAGACCAACCTGCCCGCCTCAATCGCTCAGCCAGCGCTGTGTAGCGCTTGTCCTCCAGAATCCTCAGCGCAAGGCCAACATCCAGATCCATGGTGCCGACATGCGCCTCTTCCCCCTCAGGCAGATCCTCCTGGGCAACGAGCAGACTGGGCACAAGCCCGCCGATGATCACCACGTCCTCGATGAGATCGCCCAACTTGGTGGCGATGTAAAGGCACGCAGCGCGAACTGCCCTCACCGGCTCGCCAGTGTACCCATTGGCCGTTGTCGGCTTCTCAGGCATCCTTTCTCCACCTCAAGTGCTCGGTTCGCAGCTTCTCTGCTGCCTCGCTGGCTCGCTCGGGGTGCCCTTTCAGGTCCAAGTAAACTTGCACCGGGTGCGCGCAACGGACGCCATCACGCTCCTCCGCGCCCTGGAACACGCCCTCATCGTTCGGCACAACCAACCAGACATTGGCGCCGCGCGGCTCTTCGCGGAACCCAAGCGCACCCATGAGCGCACCAGGCGGTGACGTCCGGGCGAAAACCGTGACCAACCGGAACCCCGCGAAACGAGTCAGGACCCACGCCCCGGCAAGGCCAGTTGCGGCGTGCTCCACTTCAGCGGTCTTCAAGGCCCCTGTCAGATCTCTGAGCAGCACGTCGCCGGACCGAGCAGGGATGTGTCCCTGGACGATGTCGTGTTTGGCGAAGTCGTAGACCTCCCGCCAAGCCTCCAGCAGAACGTCGGGGTCGTGCGCAGACACGCGTCCGTCCTTGTCGCGCACAACCAGACCGTCCTCGTCCAGCGTGGACACGATGCGGCTCGTGAAGCCCTCATCTAGACCGGTGGCTTCAGCAAGCTCTCTCTGGCTCATCGCTCTCTCCGGGTGCATCAGAAGCCAGCGAGCGATCCGTGAGCTCTTGGGAGCAAACGCAGTTCTGGGGCGGCCTGGGCGCTTGAACCGGTTCGGGCGGCCTTCCACGCGGATGTGCAGGCCGGGTGCCACAATCATGGCGTTTCCCGAGAGATCCATCCATGCTGCACCACGCTCCGCACACAGCTTCTGGCCCACCTGCCCCATGTGGGGGACAACCACAAGCGGGATCGTTCGTTTGTTGGTTCTGCCGGTAAGATGCCGTAGCTGCTCGATCGCGCCTGAAACGCTCGCCGCTGAGGCCGATCTCCTGAGCTCGATGACGAATCTATGGTCCTTGGCGACGATGACCGTATCCGCCCGTCGCCCCCGAGCCAGATCGGCTTCCTGCGCCCCCCGCAGCTCCGCGACTGGGAGCCCGAGGAGATCAGCCAGACGGGTGCGCACCTCATGGATCGCAGTCCGCTCAGATATCGCACTCATACTTGACTAAATACCATGACTTGACCGCGTTGTCAAGTTGACCTATTTAGTCAAGCGCCAATGCTCTCACCGCAACGGCCGCGCCATGGCGCCTTCGGCTGGCCACGGAAGGGCCCTAAGAGTGAAGGTCTGACCCCCTGTGGACTCTCCTCACCGCACCGGCCGCGCCATGGCGCCTTCGGCTGGCCACGGAAGGGCCTTAAGAGTGAAGGTCTGCCCCCCTGTGAACTCTCGTGAGCAGTCCCTTCTCGGCCCTCGAACGCGCCGCGTACCTGTACTTCCGCAAGGTCTTCTCCACCCAGGCGTAGGTCTCCCGTCGCGTCTCTCCCCGGAAGCTCAAGGTCACGCTGGACCCGAGAAACGCTTCCATCTCCTCCATGTCATCACCCGCGAGTCGCTCACCATGACGGTCATCGCCTCCCAGACTGCGACTCACGTGCGCCCGTGACCCACGCCTGTGCTCACCTTGCGTGAGAACCTCGGGCACCCTCCATGCTCACCTTGCGTGAGAAAAGTCTCGAGTGGCGGGCCGGTTGCCGAGATCATGATGCCGACCATCGTTAACACCAACAAACACGTCAGTATGCCCAGTCAGACTGCCTGTATCATCGCTGCCACCCGATTATGCGGTTAGCTCACTCGCCGGAAGCTGCGCTGCTGCCGAGTTGGTGAGGCGGCACAGATGGTCTCGCACACTCGGGGGGCGGTC
>CAYSZC010000177.1:0-2762 GCA_964435345.1 uncultured Thermotogaceae bacterium | reverse complement strand
CGGGCGCGCCTCACGCCATTTTGAAACTGGTTTTAGCCTTTCTCAGCGGTCTCCGTCGAGAGATGCACTATCCGGGTTGTACGTTCTTTGTGCCCTTCGTGTCCTTGGTGGTTCGCTTTGGCATGCCGAGGTGACGGTCCACATGTGCCTCTACCCACACGAAAGCCGGTAGAGCCCAAGAAAAAGGCGGCCGATGCGGCCGCCTGACGCAACCAGGCTCAGCCCGCTAAGACTGGCACTTCTCCTTCAGACCCTCCACGTCCTTGATCACGATCTGGTAGCGGCGCTTGTCGAGGATCCCTTCCCGCTCGAACCGATTGAGGACCACGGTCGTGTTCTCCCGCGCCGACCCGATCATCTCCGCAAGGTCGCGGTGGGTAAGGCGGAACCCGATCACGATCCCGCTCTTGGTCTTCACCCCGTACTCGTTGGAGAGCCGCAGGAGCTGGCGGGAAAGCCGCGTCTGAATGTCGCGAAACGCCAGGTCCTCCACGATCTCCTCGAGCTCTTGGACCCATAGACCAAACACCCCGAGGAGGTCCGAGGCTATCTCCGGGCGCCGTCGCGCCGAGAACAGGAACGAGTCCCGATCCACACGGACGAGCTCGGTGTCCTCGATCGCCTCCGCGTGGTGCCGGCGGCGTTTTTCCCCGACCAAGGCCATCACTCCAAACGTCTCTCCCGGTCCGCGCAACGCAAGCGTGATCCTCTTTCCCGAGGGATGGAGGTAGGAGAGCTTGACCCGCCCTTCTTGGACGAGGTACACGGCGGTACTGGGGGTCCCCGGGTGGTACACGGTCTCGCGGGCCAACACCCGGATTCGGTCTCCCTCGTCCCATATGGCGTCGCCTCGTGTGAGAAGGCCTCTCTCGTGGGTGGTTTCCATAGTGATCGAGCCTACCCCCGGACAAGGATGTACCGGAAGGAAGAGCGGAGCGTTGGGGAGGTCTCCTCGGGCGGGAAAAAGAAGAAGCACGTCCGCTATCGGACGTGCCGGTGTACTGTGAACAGAGAGACGACGGGCCCTATCGGGTGGGAAGACTGGGTGTAACGCAGGTTACTCCCTAGAAAGGAGGTGATCCAGCTGCACGTTCCCGTACCGCTACCTTGTTACGACTTTGCCCCTCTCATGAAGGACACCTTCGGCGCCCTCATCGGACGACTTCAGGTACCCCCCACTCGGTTGGCATGACGGGCGGTGTGTACAAGCCCCGAGTACGTATTCACCGCGGTGTGGCTGACCCGCGATTACTAGCGATTCCGGCTTCATGCAGGCGAGTTGCAGCCTGCAATCCGAACCATGCCCAGTTTTGATGGGATTGGCTCCCCCTTGCGGGTTGGCAGCCCATTGTGCTGGGCACTGTAGCATGTGTGTAGCCCCGGACATAAGGGCCATGAGGACTTGACGTCGTCCCCTCCTTCCTCCGACTGTTCGCCGGCAGTCCCGCCAAAGTCCCCGGCACCCCGAGGGGTCCGTTGGCAACGGGCGGCAGGGGTTGCGCTCGTTTCAGGACTTAACCCAACATCCCACGACACGAGCTGACGACAGCCATGCAGCACCTGTGCTGGTTCCCAAGCGCCCGAAGGCCCTGGGTCCCTTCCCTTTCGGGTCAGTACCGCCAGCATGTCAAGCCCGGGTAAGGTTCTTCGGTTTGCCTCGAATTGAACCACATGCTCCACCGCTTGTGCGGGGCCCCGTCAATTCCCTTGAGTTTTAGCCTTGCGGCCGTAGTTCCCAGGCGGTGGGCTTAACGCGTTAGCTGCGGCACCAAGCGACTGCTCGCCCGACACCTAGCCCACATCGTTTAGGGCGTGGACTACCCGGGTATCTAATCCGGTTTGCTCCCCACGCTTTCGCGCCTCAGCGTCAGGAACGACCCAGAAGGTTGCCTTCGCCATCGGGATACCGGCCGGTATCTACGCATTTCACCGCTACTCCGGCCGTTCCACCTTCCTCTGCCGTCCTCTAGCCCGGCAGTTTCGTCCGACCTCCCCCAGTTAAGCCGGGGGCTTTCACAGACGACTTACCGAACCGCCTACGCGCCCTTTACGCCCAGTGATTCCGGGTAACGCTCGCCCCCTACGTCTTACCGCGGCTGCTGGCACGTAGTTAGCCGGGGCTTATTCCTGGGGTACCGTCATCGGCGAGGCATTCCCTCCCCGCTTTATTCTTCCCCCAGAAAAGGGGTTTACACCCCGAAGGGTTTCGTCCCCCACGCGGCGTCGCTGGGTCAGGCTTTCGCCCATTGCCCAAGATTCCCCACTGCTGCCTCCCGTAGGAGTCGGAGCCGTGTCTCAGTCCCCATGTGGGGGGCCGCCCTCTCAGGCCCCCTACCCGTCATCGCCTTGGTGGGCCATTACCCCGCCAACTAGCTGATGGGCCGCAGCCCCTTCTCCGCGTGGCGCCGAAACGCCTTTACTTCCCGAGGCTCGCGCCCCAAGAAGACCATCGGGTATTAGCCCTCCTTTCGGAGGGTTGTCCCCGTCGCGGAGGCAGGTTGGCCACGTGTTACTCACCCGTTTGCCGCTCCGTATCCAGCTCGGCCTTGCGGCTTTGCCGGACCGATCGCACGACTTGCATGTGTTAAGCGCGCCGCTAGCGTTCACCCTGAGCCGGGATCATACCCTCTCAATTTAGTCTCAAGGTTTCCGATAGGCTTCCCGTCTCTCCCTGTCCACTTGTCAAAGACCAGTCTTCCCGCGTAGTGATGCCCTTACGGGCACACGCAGTATAGCGGGCACCCCGGGGCGAGTCAAGGGGC
>CAYSZC010000176.1:0-2774 GCA_964435345.1 uncultured Thermotogaceae bacterium | reverse complement strand
CGTGTCCTTGGTGCCCGTTGTGGTGGGCTCTTCACTCGGCCGGCTGTCCTCGGCGTTCTCTGCGCCCTCTGCGGTGAGAGCCGTCGGGCGCCTGCCTGTCGGCAGACAGGTAGCCGAAGGCTCAGCGGGCTACTGGCACACCGGCTGCCAGCGTGGACCCGCTGGGGCGCCCATGCTATAGTACGCGGCCGGTTCGGCAAAAAAGGAGGTGCCATGGCCGTCAAGGTAGATCAGGATCTGTGCACGGGTTGTGGGCTGTGTGTCCAGGTGTGCCCCGAGGTGTTCGAGATGGGCGACGATGGGTACGCACATCTGATCAAGGGGGCAAGCCAGTCGCTTCCCTGTGTGGACGAGGGCGTTGATCAGTGCCCAGTCGGGGCAATTAGCAGGTAGACGGGACGGGCCACCCTGCGTCCGCTCAGTTCACCATGAAGCGCTTGGGCCTGGCCCTTAGCGCGGGCGGGCCGCGGGGGATCGCTCGCGTCCGGGTTCTCCAGGCCCGCAGCAAGGCCGCGCTCCGCCCCGAGGTCGCGATCGCCCCGCGTTTTGGGGACGAGCCGCCCACGTATGTGTCCGTGGGCGGGGCCGATGCGGGATACCGAGCGGCACCGGCCGTGCTCCCTCGCATTCGCGCCCTGTGCGCCTGACACCTCGCCTCTCGCCGCTCTCTCGTGAGGGCCTTGCCCTGGGGGCGGGGGTGGTGTCCCTCTCGTGGGCCGCGATCTTGATCCGGCTTACCGCCTCCCCGGCCGTGACCGTGGCCGCATGGCGGATGGCGTTGTCGGCGCTCCTCCTCCTTCCCGTGCTCTGGGTCCGCCGCTCCCCGCGCCCCCGCCTCTCGAAGCAGGGCCTGGGCCTGGCGGTCCTTGCCGGTGGGTTTCTCGCCCTGCACTTTGCCCTGTGGATGGAGTCCCTGCGCCACACCACCGTGGCCAGCTCGGTTGCCCTCGTCACCACGAACCCGATCTTCGTCGGGCTTCTCTCGGCCATCCTGCTCGGGGAACGTCCATCGCGATCGCTCTGGCAGGGGATCTTCCTGTCCGTGGGCGGCGGCCTGTTGATTGGGTGGGGGGACTTCGCGCTCGGGGGGGCGGCACTGCTTGGGAACGTGCTCGCCCTGCTCGGAGCGGTGGCCGCCTCGGCGTACCTCCTTGTGGGGCGGCGGGCCCGCCAGTCCGGGGCCTTGCTGCCGTACGTGACCGTGGCGTACGGGGTGGCGGCGGCTCTCCTTCTCCTCGCGGGGAGCGCCGCGCGGAGCCCGACCCCGCTGGCCACTGAGTGGCTGTGGATCGGCCTCATGGCTGTGGGTCCCCAGCTCCTCGGGCACACGAGCGTGAACTGGGCCCTGCGGCGGTTCCCGGCATCCGCGGTGGCCGTGGCGACCCTCGGGGAACCGGTGGGGGCCACGCTGTGGGCATATCTCCTGTTCGGGGAGGTGCCGGGGATCTTGCAGGGGGCCGGGATCGCCCTGGTCCTCATGGGGACCCTCCGCGCCCTGCGAGGGATACGGCTCTAGGCTACCATCGGTCCATGAGCGCGAGAGCCGAGCCCGACCTAGTGGTTCAGGGACGCGAGAAGATCGCCTGGGTGCGGGCGCACATGCCCATCCTGGCGTCGCTCGAGGAGAGGTTCCTCCCGGAGCGACCGTTCGCCGGCCTCCGCATCGCGGTGTGCATCCACCTCGAGGCGAAGACGGCCCGGCTCGCGCTCGCCCTGAAGGCGCTCGGGGGGGAGCTGGCCGTGGCCAGTTCGAATCCGCTATCGGCCAAGGACGACGTAGTCGCCGCCCTGTCTCAGGAGATCCCGACCCATGCCAAGTTCGGCGCGACCGACGACGAGTACGCGACGTATCTCGAACAGGTCCTCGCGATCCGCCCCCACCTCGTGCTCGACGATGGCGGCGATCTGTCCGCCTTGCTCCACGAGAAGTGCCGGGAGCATGGGGCCGACGTGATCGGGGCCTGCGAGGAGACGACGACCGGGCTCGTTCGCCTGCGCAAGCTCGCCGCGGAGCGGCGGTTGCTGTTTCCGGTGGTGGCGGTGAACGACGCCCGGATGAAGCAGCTCTTCGACAACCGCTACGGAACCGGGCAGTCGGTGTGGGACGCGATCATGCGGGCGACAAACCTCCTCGTCGCCGGGAAGCGGGTCCTCGTCGTCGGGTACGGGTGGTGCGGGCGGGGGATCGCCCTCCGCGCTCGGGGACTGGGCGCGGAGGTGGTGGTGGCCGAGGTGGATCCGGTGCGGGCCGCCGAGGCGCTGCTGGACGGGTTCTCCGTGGCCCCGGTGCGGGAGGCCATCGCCCACGCCGACTTCCTCGTCACCGCCACCGGCTGCCGAGACGTGGTGACCGGGGAGGATCTTGTCGTGGCCAAGGACGGGCTTCTGCTGGCCAACGCCGGCCACTTCGACGTGGAGATTGACGTGCGGACCCTGCGGGAGCGGGCCCGCGTTCGGAGGGTGCGGGAACACGTCGAGGAGTGCGCTCTTCCTGGGGGTCGACGCGTCTACCTCTTGGCCGCGGGGCGGCTGGTGAACCTCGTGGCCGGCGACGGCCACCCGGCGGAGATCATGGACCTCTCGTTTGCGTTGCAGCTCTTGTCGCTGCGCTGGCTCGCTCAGGGGGGGAAGAGGCTTATCCCCAGCGTCTGTCCGGTGCCTCCGGAGATTGACGAGGAGGTGGCCCGGTTGTTCCTCGCGAGCCGTGGGGTGCGGGTCGATTCCCTCACCCCCGAGCAGCGGGCGTACATGGGATTGGCGTAGGGCTGAACGCC
>CAYSZC010000175.1:1165-2775 GCA_964435345.1 uncultured Thermotogaceae bacterium | reverse complement strand
CCCGTGGGGGCCTTCTACGCGGAGGCTGAGGCAAAGCGGCTGCGGGACGAGAAGGGGTGGCACGTGGTAGACGACGCCGGTCGGGGCTGGCGCCGCGTGGTGCCGTCCCCCGATCCCAAGGCGATCGTGGAGCGAGAAGCGATCTGCACTCTGCTTGAGAACAAGACGATCGTGGTCGCCTCCGGCGGCGGGGGGATCCCGGTGATCGAGAAGGATGGGGCCCTGAAGGGCGTGGAGGCGGTGATTGACAAGGACCTCGCCGGCGCGCGGCTGGCCGAGGATGTGGGGGCCGACCTGTTCCTCATCCTGACCGACGTGGACCGGGTGCGCTTGAACTACAAGAAGCCAGGCGAAAAGGTCCTGGAGCGGATGACGGTGGAGGAAGCGAAGCGCTACATGGCCGAAGGCCATTTCGCGAAGGGCTCGATGGAGCCCAAGGTCAAGGCCACAGTGCGGTTCGTCGAGGCGGGCCGGGAACGGGCCGTGATCTCCGCGCTCGCCCAGGCCCGGGAGGCCGTCGAGGGCCGCGCCGGCACCCAAGTGGTGCGAGAGTAGACCCGTAACGCACGATGCGTTACGCGTGACACAAGGAGGAAGAAATGGCGTCAGCAGATCTGAAAGGGCGGGATTTCGTCACCCTGATGGAGTTCGACCGTGAGGAGGTCGAGACGATCCTCGACACGTCACACGACATCAAGCGGAAGTGGATCCGCGGCGAGCCGCACAGGCTGCTTCAGGACAAGACCCTGTTCATGCTCTTCTACAACCGGTCGCTTCGGACCCGAAACTCGTTCGAGGCCGGGATGACCCAGCTCGGTGGGCACGCCCACTTCCTGGAGCCGGACGCCGTGTACACCCCGGCCCTGCCCGGAGACGAGCAGGCCTACTCCACGGAGCGCATCTCCGACGTGGCGCGGGTCTTGGCCGAGATGGGGCACGGGATCGCCATCCGCATCTACGGAAAGCACACCCGCTGGTTGTACGGCAGGGGGAACCTCCTCATCCGCGAGTTCGCGCGCTGGTCGCGGATCCCGATCATCAACATGGAAGACGACATGTACCACCCGTGCCAAGCCCTCGCCGACGTGATGGTGATGCAGGAGAAGCTCGGCGATCTCCGGGGGAAGAAGTTCGTCATGTCGTGGGCCTACTCCGGATCGGTCGAGAAGCCGCTCGCTGTCCCCCAGTCGGCAATGATCGGGGCGTCGTTCTTCGGGATGGACATCACGCTCGCCCATCCCAAGGGCCTCGAGCTCGACCCGAACGTGCTCGCGTTCACGAAGAAGAACGTCGCGAAGAACGGCGGCTCGTTCAAGCTCGTGCACGACATGGACGCGGCGTTCAAGGACGCGGTCGTGGTGTACCCCAAGGCGTGGACGAGCCAGTCCACGGACGGGAAGACCCCGATGGACCCGGCCAAGGCCAAGGCGATCTTCGAGGCGAACAAGCACTGGATCACCACCAAAGAGAAAATGGCGCTCACGAACGACGCGATTTACCTCCACTGCTTGCCGGCGGATCGGGGGATGGAGGTCACAGACGAGGTCATGGACGGCCCGAGCTCGGCCATCATCGAGCAGGCCGCGAACCGGCTCCACGCCCAGAAGGGC
>CAYSZC010000175.1:0-1065 GCA_964435345.1 uncultured Thermotogaceae bacterium | reverse complement strand
AGCACCAAGGACTGGACAAGAGAAGAGCTGGAGATCGCGCTCAAGGTGAGCGAGCAACTGAAGGGGATGTACTACGCCCACCTTCCCCATCCTGCTCTCAAGGACAAGACGTTCCTGATGCTCTTCTTCAACAGCTCGACCCGGACGCGGCTCTCGTTCGAGAGCGCGATGACCCAACTTGGCGGACACGCCCAGTTCATCGCTGCGGCTGATCTGCGGCTGTCGCTTGAGGACAAACCCGGAGCCGGGGAGACGATCAAGGACACGGCCAAGGTTATGGCCCGCTATGCCCACGGGATCGGGATCCGGCTCCTCGAAGACAAGGTCTCCCGGTACGGAGAGGACACGGAGATCATGTACCGGTTTGCCGAGCACGCCGAGATCCCGATCGTGAACATGGCCTCGAACATCTGGCACCCCTGCCAGGCGATCACCGACCTCTACACGATGCGGGAGAAGCTGGGGAACGACCTGCGGGGCGTCAAGTACACAGTGATGTGGGCCTACTCCCCGTGGGCGCGATCGCTGGGCTCGGTCCAGGAGGACCTCGCCATCGCCACCCGGTTTGGCATGGACGTGACCGTGGCCCACCCCAAGGGATACGACCTCGACCCGGACGTCCTCTCTCTCAGCAAGCGGTACGCGGCGGAGAGCGGGGGCAAGTTCGAGGTCACGACCGAGCTCGACGACGCCCTGAAGGGGGCGACGGTCGTCTTCCCCAGGGGGTGGATGAGCCTCCGGCGGTACGAGATCGGGAAAGAAGCAGAGATCAAGGCGGCGGAGAAGTTCAAAGACTGGCGGTACACCCGCGAGCGGCAGAAGAAGCTCGCCAAGCCGGGGTACCTCATGCACGTGATGCCGATGGACCGCGGGAACGAGGCCGACGTCGAGCTGTGCGACGACGCCGAACTGTCGTGGATGTACGACCAAGCCGAGAACCGGCTCCACACCCAGAAGGCGATCCTCGCCCTCACGATGGGCGGAAGGCTGTAGCGCGACTCCGCCCGAGAGAGGAAGCCGGGACGCCGCAATCGGCGTCCCGGTTCGTTTTTCCCTGCCGCGGCC
>CAYSZC010000174.1:0-2789 GCA_964435345.1 uncultured Thermotogaceae bacterium | reverse complement strand
AACACGAGCAGCACCCCGACAACGCGCAGCGATGCCACGATCGCCATTGCGGCCATCACCGCCAGCAGGTAGTTGAAGAACTTAACCGGAAGGCCACTGGCAAGCGCCGCCTCTTCGTCGAAACAGATAGAGAACAGCTCTTTGCGAAACAGGGTGAGCACGAGCATGACGCCCGCGCCGATAGCGGCGATCAGGTAGAGGTCGTGCGGTGAGACGAGGATGATGCTCCCGAAGAGGAAGGCGAGCAGGCGGGCGTTGAACGCGCCGGCGAGCGAGCTGGCGACTACCCCGACCGCCAGTCCGAGGGCGATAAGGACGCCGATCGACGTGTCGCCGCCGAGCTTTCCCCGGCTGCGCAGCCGTTCGATTACCAGCGCGCTCGCCCCGGCGAGGCCGAACGCACCGATGACCGGATCAATCCCGAAGAGGAATCCCACCGAGACACCGCCGAAGGCGATGTGGCCCAATCCCTCTCCAAGCAGGGCGTAGCGGCGCAACACCAGGAACAGTCCGATCGAAGGGGCAACGACAGCGACGATCAGACCGGCAAGGAACGCACGCTGCATAAAAGCAAACTCGAATATATCAAGGCCCATGATGGCAATGTCTCCCTCTTAGCAGGCCGTTCGCTCTACGTTCGCCTGCTCGTGTTCGGATCGCGATCAGTTCACTCAGTAACGTATCCCTCATCTCGCCGTAGAGCTGCGGGAGCACTTCATCCGTCAGTGCGGCCTCCACTGTGCCGCAAAAGAGGAGACGGCGGTTCAGGCAGGCGAGGTGAGTTACATGGGCGGTTGCTCCGGCCAGATCGTGCGATACCTGCACGATCGTCATCCCCTGTTCCCGGCTCAGGTCCTCCAGCAGGTGGTAGAATTCTTCTTGTATTCCCGGGTCCATCGCTGAGGTCGGCTCGTCGAGGAAGAGGAGTTCCGCCTCGCCGGCCAGGGCGCGTGCCAGGAAGACACGCTTCTGCTGGCCGCCGGAGAGTTGGGCGATGTTCCGCCGGCGATAGTCCCACATACCGATCCGCTCCAACGCGGTCTTGACCCTGCTCCGATCACCGGAGGTTAATCTACGCAAAAGCCCCCGTTGCGCCACCAAACCGGTTGCCACGACCTCTTCGACCGATGCGGGAAATGTCCGGTCGGAACTCCACATCTTCTGGCTCAGATAGCCGATGCGATGCCATTCCTTGAACTTTCCGATCGGTTGGCCGAACAGCTCGACCCTCCCCTGCTGAAGAGGAAGGAGACCCAGGATGAGTTTTACGAGGGTCGTCTTTCCGCTCCCATTCGGGCCGATCAAACCGAGGACGCTCCCCCGCTCCACAGCGAGGGAGACGTCCTCGATCACAAGCGAAGAGGGCTGATATCCGAACGAAAGATTGTCTACCCGGATGATCGGCCCTCTCACGTTTCTTATCCTCCTAGCCTGCCAATGCGCGCCGTAGATTGTCGAGGAAAGTGCGCATCATCGCCACATAGGCGCTCATCACCTCGCCGGGCGCGCGCGGGGCAGGCGGCGACGCCGTAAAGAGCAGCACTTTCGCTCCCAGTTCAGCGGCAAGCACCTCCATTATCTCTTCTCCCGGTGCTTCCACGAATACATAGCGTATGCCCAGTTCACGACCAAGACGGATGACCTCGGCCATCCTCCCCGGAGCCGGGTCGTCGAGCCAGAACCTGACCAAGGGATGGGAGACAAGCCCGTAGCGTGCGTCAAAATAGCCAAGCGCCTGATGCCAGATGATGTAGTCCCGCCGGGGCAGATCGGCCAAAGCGGTTGTGATTGCCATATTGAGTTCGCTAAGCTGGGTCTGCAACCGTGTGGCATTCGCTACGTAGTACTGCTCGCCGGCCGGATCCTCCTCAATCAGGGCGTGCATGATCGTGTTCGCCATCAGCATGGCATTGATCGGATCGAACCACACATGGGTGTCCCCGATTCCTTCTTCAACGCGGACCGGAACACCTTTCGCCGCTTGCACCACAATTAAATCCGGATTGGCGGCAGCGGCGACCACCCGCTCGACCCAGGGGTCGACAAGCGGGCCCAGGACGACAAAGAGATCCGCGTCAACAAGCTTCCTGACATCACCCGGCGCTGGCTCCCAGCCGCACGGGCAGCCGCCGAACTCCATCAGAGTAACCGCCTCGACCCTGTCGCCGCCGATAAAGGTGACAAAGTCGTAGAGGACCGCAAAGCTGGCTACAACCTCGACTCTCTCTACCGGACGGGCGATCCCGACCGAACCGACCAGCAACGCACCCACCATCAACGCCGCAAACCCAACGCTTCGCCGTGCAAACACAATCTACCTCCTTGTTCGGATTTAGTTCCCAGTTGGTGCCCCGCCCTCCGCGGGGCAGCCGCCTTCAGCGATCCCGCCTACTGCACAGTCAGCTTCCGCTAGTCACGCATGCCGCCCCCCTTCCGTAGGCAACGTCCACGCTGCCGAGTCAATACCTCGTATGAGTATCGTTCTCATTTTAGCAGCAGAGGCGGCGGAGTCAAGAGGCAACGCCGGGCAGGCACGAGAAGATGCTTATCTGAACGGCTGTTTCACACGGTGGCTTTTGCGGGCACAAGCTGACAGCGGAACACCCAGCGCTCGCGGAGGCCCCCCACACGCAGCTCTCAACCCGACTTCGCTCGCTCTCCAAGACGAGGTTTCTCAGCGATCTCGACAGCCTCTGCGATGAGTGTGCAGCGGGGATCGACACGTCGAAAGCCCCGCGGGGTATGCCCCACCCCGTGCTTGCAGCCCGTGTGGGAAACCCGGGGCCGCG
>CAYSZC010000173.1:0-2797 GCA_964435345.1 uncultured Thermotogaceae bacterium | reverse complement strand
GTCGTAGAAGGTCCTCCACTTCGTCTCGTTCGAGAAACGATGTCGGGGGCGGAGCCACTCTCTTCATAGGGATGGCCGCCACCCGCTGGCAGACGGCGAGCATCTCCGGTGCCCGTATCGCGATGTATTCGAACAGCACGTGGAGAGCCGCGAGGCGGTGGTTACGGGTGCGGATGTGATTGCCCCGCTCCTGCTCAAGGTATCGCAAGAACCCGATGACTCGCTGGAATATAAGGTCGCCGAGGACGAGCCGGGTGACCTTACACCTATTGTCGGCCGCAACGAAGAGCAAGAAGAGCCGGACTGTGTCCCGATAGCTTCGCACCGAGGCTGGCCGCAGTCCCTTCACCGTGATGAGGTGATCAACAAAGAAGGAGTGCAGCAGCGGTCCGAGAGGCTGTGATTCGGTCAAGCCGGCACCTCCTCCCACGCGGACTGGGCAAAGGATTTGAAGCGGCGGTTTGCTTCCTCCAGCAATTCCGGGGTCATCTGCAGATAGACCGCCGTTGAGGACGGGTTGATGTGGCCGAGGAACGTGGCCAACTGGTACAGTCGCGTCGATGGATCGATACCCTCCCGGTACCAGCGAAGCAACCGGCCGACAGCAAAGGAGTGACGGAGGTCATGAAGTCTCGGGGGTGCGACCCCTTCCCGCAGGGGCAGCTCGAGTTTGGCCACCAAGTAATGGAACGTCTGACTGGCGGTGCCGGGATGGACACAGGTACGCCCGTTGAAGCTGAAAAGGGGTGTGCCGGCATCCATCGTCGGGCCAGCGCCTTGTTGGCGGCGCACTTGCTGGCCCAGCAACTCGGCAATCCGTGGTCCGAACGGGACGAGGCGGCTCTTGCCGAACTTGCCGCCGCGGACGACAAGAACATTCTGTTCCAGGTCGACATTGCCCAGGCGTAGTGCGCACGCCTCGCCGGCCCGCAGGCCCAACCCGTAGCAGAGGGCGAAGATGCAGCGGTAAGTCGGACCTCGCTGGGGAGCTCGCGGGAAATCCGGGAGCGCGGCGGCGGCGCTGAGCAGCTGGCACACCTGGGTGGTATCGAACACAAAGGGGATGCGCCAAGTGGTTACCCGTCGCCGCCGCGTCCGCAGGGGCGAGTTCTCCAGCAACTGCTGGCTGACGGCCCAATCCAACAGGCAAGCGATGACGCCCCGAAGGTGGTTAAAGCTGCGCGGGCGGTTTCTCGGCCGGGAGGCAAGGAAGTCCTCAAGCAGTGCGGGAGTGACCTCATCGAGCGCTGTCACGCCTCGCTGATCGAGGAAGCACAGGAGCAGCCGCAACTCCTTTTCCTCACTGTGGTACTTGCGGCCGAGAACTCGCTTATGCTTGAGAAACCGTTCAACGACGGCTTCCACGGTCGCACCAGTCATGACAGCACCTCTTCCCCGTCACCCAAGGCGACCTGGCGCAGTGAGTCGACCGCAACCTTGGCGTAGATTTGAGTCGATGCCGGGGAACGGTGCCCGATGAAGTCACCGATCGTCTTCAAGGCGAAATTGGCGTCCACCAGCCGCTGAACACAGGTGTGACGCAAGGTGTGGGACCCCGGACGGAGGACGTCCACGCCTGCCTTGCGCAGGTAATGCGCGGCCCGAGCAGAGACCGCGGCGGACCCGATCGGCTGGACGGGGGCAACAGCCCGAAAGAAGACGTGACGGTCGGCGGTCTGCGGTCGCCCGTGCTGCAGGTAGTCGGCGAGCGCCTCGCCGACTGAGGTCGAAAGTGGGAAGGCGGTCGAGTGCCCTGCCTTGCGCTCAGGAACGGCCAGTCTCTCACGTCTCCAGTCGATGTCGTCCAGGACCAAGGCCGCGACCTCCCGGCTACGGAGACCGTAGGTGACCAGCAGCAGCAAGATGGCATAGTCCCGCTTGCCTACTGGCGTGCGGCGATCGACGGCGTCAAGCACCTTGCCTACCTCGCCCCACGAGATGGACCGCGGGATCGTGGACAGGCGATATGCCTGTGGCCATTCCACCGCCCGGCTCAGGTCGCTTGGCAGAAGACCTTCGCGGTGCGCGTAGCGCAGAAAAACGCGCAGGACACCACAGCCATTTCGGACCGTCGTGCGGGCCATGCCGGTTCCGGCCCGTTCGGCGACGAAGGCACTGAGAAGCGTCGCAGAGAGCTCTCCCAGCTGACTGACACCGATTCGGACGAGGTAGGCCCCGAAGTGATGAAGGTGGTGACGGTAATGGCGGATCGTGGCAGGCCGAAGACCACGCTCTGAAACCAGGTGCTCGAAGAATCCGGGCAGCGTTTCAACGAACGGATCCTTGAGCTGCGCGCGGCCCGTGCCCTTGAATCCGGGAACCACCAACTCCAACATGTGCTCAATCGGCCCGCGAGTCTCCTTGGCCACCTGCCGCACGAAATCCCCACCTCGAACAGGCCGCCACCGGCCAAGCCACTGGGTAATGAAAGCCTCGACATGAGCCGGTAAGTCCTCGACTGCAACCGCACCTCTGGACTGAGCGAACTCCCCGAACCGAGCCAACAGCGGAACGCGCCGTAGCACCGTGCGATCGGCGTAGCCCTGTTCGGACAGCCACACGACGTAGCGTTCGATCTCCAGGCCGAGCCATAGAGCGCGGATCCGATCGACAGTCTGAGGCTTGACGAAGTACCTCTCCAACATGGATAACCCCCCCTTTCAATCCAATGGTAAGGGGGCATCCTCGCTCCAGTCCAGGATAATTATGTGCCCCACCACAGGGATGGTCGGATGCCTGAACTGGACATTCGCTATCTGCCGAGGCCCACCGGAACATAACGCAGCAGGGAACAGAA
>CAYSZC010000172.1:0-2845 GCA_964435345.1 uncultured Thermotogaceae bacterium | reverse complement strand
GGCCCGTGATCCCGGGGAACCGGGGTTCCAGGAGCCGAAGGATCGTTTCCACTAGGCGTTCCTTCTCCGCACGGTACCGCCCGCGGTCGCGCCCCAGCTCCGCCCAGTGGCGCCATGTCGTGTCCAGGAGCACCTTCAACACGCCCTTCCCCGGCGGGGCGAGCGATGGATCGAACCCGAACAGCTCCAGATCCAACCGATCCCGAACCCGGTCTGCAACTTGGATGGGCTCGAGAAGCCAGAGCACCATCGCATGCGGTTCTCCCGACAGTTCCCGCGCCAGGCCGAGCGAGACGTGAATCCCCATCAGCATCTCGTCCTGGGGCCGGGCGAAGGTCTGCCGCAATCGCTCGTTCAGAAACCGGCCACCGAGGATGCCCTGTACTGTGGCGTGGCGGGTGGCGTTGGAGATCACGGCGTCCGCCCGGTGCTCCGTGCCGTCGTTCAAGCGGACCCCTATCGCGCGCCCCTTCTCGACCAGGATCGCTTCGACCTTCGTTCGGTAGTGAATCTCGCCGCCCAAGGCGAGGTACCGGTCCGCGATCGCTTGGGAGAAGCAGAGGGATCCCCCGGTGGGGAACCCGTACCGGCGGACAGCGCTCCCGGCGAGGATGTTCAGGTGCAGGAAGACCGGAGTGTCCGGCCAGTCGTACTGGATCGTGGCCATCGCTTGGCGCAGGAACGGGTCGCGAAACCGCTCCGCGAACGTGCGCATCGTCAGCCGGCCCCACCGCATTACGGTGGGCGCATGGCGGAGGAGGCGGGCCCGGTCGCGCCACGAGCCGACCATCGCGTCGAACAGGTCGAACCGGGTGAAGGTGCGAAGGGCATGGATGTAGCGGCGGATCACGCGGCCGTCGCGCGGGGAGAGGTCGAGGAGATGCGCCTCCAGCCGATCGAGATCCGTGTGCACGGTGAGGATCTTTCCGTCCGATGTCTCGATCTGGGTGAGGTCGGCGGGGTAGAGGATCTCCCGCGGCATCGCCCCCAACTCCTCTCACATGCGGTACGTGGGGGTTCCGGGAAGGCAGCCGGCGAGGTGGTGGATGCACCCATCGAACGTGTACCCCTTGCGCGTCCACGCCGTGCACAGGCCGCCGGGCTTGTCGTGCATCTCGAAGATCGTCGTGTTCAGGCCTCGGAGCTGGCCGTAGACCCCGGCGGCGAGCCCGCCCATCCCTGCCCCAATGATCGCGACCGAGTGCCCGGACAAGACGTTTACACCTCCTTCGGCTTCAAGCGGGCCATGATCGCGTCGGCAAGCTCCCGAAAGCTCGCCTTCAGCTCCGGCACACGAAGGGGCAGAACCATCTCCACCGGCCACCGCTCCGCCTCATCGGGAAAACCCTCCACCCTCTCTAGCGCCCGCGCGAACCAGTACAAGTCGAAACCCGGATCCTTAGCTGGCGCAAGGTCGAGCAACTCCCAAGGGCTGACCTCGCGGAAGATGAACGCAAGATCCACAGCGTCCCGAGGCTCTGCCCGCCCGAAGAACGCGAGCAGCTTGTCCACCACGAGATCCGGGAAGTCGTTCACCCGTCCCAGCTCCGTCTCGACAGGCGGCGCGAATCGGTGGGGGGTATCGTAAGCAAGCTGCATTCGGACAACATCTTGGCCCCGAGAGACCTCGAACTCGGCGAACGTCTCCAGCCGCCGTACTGCTCTCACATCGAGGCCCTCCCGTCTCAGCTCCTCTTCTACCACACGAGAGAACGGGAGCACAAGCGGTTGCTCAGTCGTGAAGAGATTGAGATCAAAGGACCGGCGGTGCCCGAGGTAGAACTCCGCGAGCGCAGTCCCCCCAGTAAGGTAGAACTGCCCGGCGTCGGGAGCAGCGCGTAGTGCGCTCAGGGTAACTACCTGAAGCGGCGTGAGGAGACCTCTACGCCTTGGCGTTCGCTGCATCACGGGCGAACTGACGTTCCCACAGCGTGCGGACCTCGGATGGGATGTCAAGCTCGGGCAACGTCTTCCTGACCTCCTCCCAGTCCAGCGCAGACACGTCCTCCGCCCGGCCGTGGGTCAGCACTTGTTGAAGGTACCACTTCCTCTGCCAGGGATCGGACAGATCCAGTTCACGTTTGGACCACACGATGTACCTCTTGGGCTTCACCGGCCTCTCCTCGGCGCCATCGTAGGAACTCCCGCTATCCCCGTCAACAGGAGACGTGTTAGCGCTCCACCCGCTCCACGACGATGGTGCAGTTCGTGACGAGGGCCGCCACCGCGCCGATCGCCGCCCACATCGGCAGGAGGAGCGCCCCGACCACGCCCACCGTGAGGGGGAACTCGACCACCGTCTCGCCTTTCTCGTTTCGGATAGCGATCCGCCGGACGTTCCCCTCGTGGACGAGTTCTCTAACCTTGGCCAGGACCTCCTCTCCGCTCACCCGGAACTCCTCAGTCCGCCCTGTCTTGCTTTCCATCAGCCCTCCTTCTCTCTTCCGCACTTACCGACTGGAACCCGGCCTCCCTACGATCTTACCGCAGAGAACGCCGAGCCCCGCCGAGGGAAGCGTGTGCCAGATAATCTAGAATGGCACATGAACGAAGCGCACCGGAGTGCGAACCACGGATGGTTGATCACGGGGCGATTCCTTCCTCTGCGATCTCTGCGTGCTCGGCGGTGAGACGCGATCAGGCGAATGAGGTCACCCCGCTTCATCCCACCTGCAACTCGGCCACGCGGCGTGGGATGGGCAGGATAAGCGGTCCGCATCCCTGCCGCTCCCTCTCCCCCGGGCGGGAGAGGGTCGGGGTGAGGGGCGGGGGATGGGAAGGCACGTTTCGCCCTCTTCCTGACCTTCCCCCATCCGAGGGGGAAGGAACGAAGCGGTGGCCAGCG
>CAYSZC010000171.1:0-2860 GCA_964435345.1 uncultured Thermotogaceae bacterium | reverse complement strand
TTCCCACACGGGCTGCTATAGCGGGAGAAGGGGGAGGATACCCGAGCGGGCCACCTCTCACCTCCCCGCGTTCTCGGCCACGAAGATGAGTCGTCGCCCGTCAATGGAGGGCTCGGCCAGCGCGAAATCGCCGTACGCCTTGCGGTACGACCACCCGGCCCGCTCGAAGAGGCCGATCAGCTCGTGCAGGCAGTAGACCCGGATGTTGGTGGGGATCTCGGCCTTGAACCGGTAGCCATCGCCGGTCTTCTCGAAGAACGTCCACACGCTCTCCATCCGCGAGGTCTCGAGGTTCAGCTTCCGTTCTTCCACCACGAGGATGTCGCGCATGCGGGCCGTGCCGGAGGGCATGAAGTGCCGGACGATCCCGTCGCGAAAGCTTGTCTCCATCACGAAGATGCCCCCGGGCCGCGTGAGCCGGCGACACTGCCGGAGAATGGCCGCATCGGTCTCCTCGTCGTAGTACCCGAGCGAGGTGAACATGTTGATCGCCGCATCGAACCTTCGACCGGGCAAACCCTCGGCCACGCGCCGTCCATCGAGGACCAGGAACTCTGTACGGTCCTGAACGCCGTGTTCGACCGCCAGTTCCTGGGCCCGCCCGATGTAGCGGGGGGAGATGTCCACGCCTACGCCCCGGTATCCGAGCTTGGCGAGATGAATCATGTGCCGACCGATCCCACAGCTCAGGTCGAGGACGGTGGCCCCGGGCTCGACTCCGTGGACCTCGAAAAGGTGCGCGAGCCCCCGTGCCTCGCCCTCCGCCCTGGCGAACCGTTCTTCCAAGAAGACCTGGAACAGCTCGCCGTGCTCGATGAACAGCGCCTTTGTCCAGTCTTGATCCATGTTCCCTCACTCCTCTCTCGTGCGCGGCCCGTGGGGGGGCAGGTACGCGAGATCCCCATACAGCCGGTTCTTGGGGATGTCCGCACTCGTCATGGGTTCAGTGTACTTGGGTGGGGGGCGGTATGCTTGGGGCATGGACTTCGCGCGCTACTTGGTCCAGCCACAACGGTGGGAACTCCTCCCCGCAGATTGGACTGTCCTGTTCGGGCGGCAGGCGCCCGTTGCGGTCGAGATCGGGTTCGGAAATGGGGAGTTCCTCGCCGGGGGGTCGCGCGAGCGCCCGGACTGGAACTGGGTCGGGTTCGAGACGAGCCTGACCTGCGTCGTCAAGGCCGGTCGCAAGCTGGCCCAAGCCGGCGCGGAAAACGCCCGGTTGGCCCTCGCCGATGGGCGGTTCGCGCTACGGGAACTCTTCCCGGACGAGAGCGTGTACCGGGTCTTCGTGCACTTCCCGTGCCCGTGGCCGAAGACGCGCCACGCCGAGCGGCGGGTGATGGATGGCGATTTCTCCCGTACCTTGGCCGCCGTCCTCGCGCCGGGCGGGTTGTTCGAGCTCACCACGGACGTGCTCGTGTACGCCCAGGACGCGGCAGACCACCTCGCTGCACGTGGGTTCCGGGCGGCGAAGCCGGAGGTCGTGGCCGTCTTTGGGCCGGGCACGCGCTACGAGGCGAAGTGGCGGACCCAGGGCCGGGAGATCTGGCGGCTCACGGCGGAGCGGGGGAGCAAAGAGGGTACACTGCGCATCGCGGAGGGGACGATGCCTCATGTACGGGTTGCGAAGACGGTACCGCCGGGCGCGGTCGAACGGTTGGTCGGGCTGCGGGAGTCGTGGCCCGGTGGCGCGTTCGTGGTCAAGGGCGCCTTTCTCTCCCCCGACGAAGGGACAGCGCTCCTGCGGACGTTCGCCACCGACGAGGGGTTTCAGCAGCACTACCTTCTCGTGGTGGCGAGGGAAGAGGCGGGGACGATGGTCAAGCTCGATGGCGCCACGGTCCCGTTCCGGACCCCGGCGGTGAAGAGGTCCGTGGCGGCGGTGGCCGCCGCGTTGGAGGCAGCATGAAGGCACGAGTACTCGTATTGACGATCGCCGTCGGCACGCTCGCCTTAGGGGGCGAAGTGGGGACCCGGTTTGAGGTGGGAGACCGGGCCACGGGAGCGGGATGGTTGCACCTGTCCAGGCAAGTCGGGTTCGCGACGTTGTCCGGCCGCGCGGAAGTGGACCTCCTCTGCGGCTGTCTGCGGCGGCTCGTGGGGGCCGCGAGCGCCCGCTGGGAAGAGGCCACCGCCTCGCTGGAAGCGAGCGTCCTTTCCACGGGCCGGCTGGACCTCTCCACCACCGTCTCCGGGAAGGGGTTGTGGCGGACCGGACTCGGTCTGCTCTCCAGCCAGGCTGGGGGAAGAGCAACCTGGGTGGACCTCTTGGGCGGGCGGTTCCTCACCGCGGCGGGGTGGGGGTTCGGACGACTCGACCGAGAACCGTTTTGGGCCGAGTTGAACCTGAACGCGGCCTGGCCGGGCAGCTCGCTCCAGGTGGAAGGTCGCGTCGGGCTCGCCGGCCCGGCGTGGCTGACCCTCGTTGTCTCCGGCGCCGGGATCGGCCTGGAACTGGGGGCGGAACAGGGCCGGCTCTCTACCCATAGCTACCTGTCTCTCACCCCAGCCTTCCAGACGATCACGGTGGGAGTGACCGACGGGGGCGTGCGGGCCCAAGCTCGACTGACGGTGCGGGCGGCCGGCAGGTGGTCGGCGAGCCTAAACCTGACCGCGACCCAAGGACCGTGGCGGGGCGCCGTTACGATGTCGTTTCTGAAATCGGGTCTGGAAAAGACTACCGTGGAGGTCAGGTACACGCTCGGGGATTAGAAGCCGTTTCAAAACGCGGGATTGCCAGCATGCCACCACAAAGCACACAACGGACACCAAGTGCCAGAGCACCGCGCGACGGATGCCTTCCTTGATGGAGGGAAGCCTCTGTTCACCGCCGGGACACCTCTTGGCCACAAGCAGGCGG
>CAYSZC010000170.1:0-2877 GCA_964435345.1 uncultured Thermotogaceae bacterium | reverse complement strand
AGCCTCCTAGTCCAGTTCGAGCTTCTGAGAGGTGCGTGACCCTCGCCGTCGCTTGAGGCGGCCGAGCGCGGCGTCGGCCGCCTTCAGCCACGCCGCCAGCCGCCACTCCAATCGGTCCTCGCGCTCGGGGAAGGGAACGGTGGCGGAGCGGGTGGTGAGGGCGGATCGGAACTCGATCGCCTCGCGGTGGTACTCGATCGCCTCCCGATCTCGATCCGTGACCCGCCGGAGTGAGAGCGCCGGACGCTCCAGCCGGTCGTATCCGATTACCTTGACGAGGACCTCTTGTCCCACCGAGAGGTTCTTCTCGTTGCCCCCCCCGAGATCCTCGGGGATCTCCGAGGTGTGGAGGAACCCCACCCCGCCCTCGGAGAAACCGATCAGGGCCCCGTTGAACTGGAGCTCCAAGACCTTCCCCACGGCGAGGTCGCCGACGTTGAGCTTGGGGGTCATCGCGCGCGCCTCGGGGGAGGGCTTGGCCTGGCTCGTTGGGTCATGCCTTGCGAACCTTGCCTGCCTTGAGACACCGCGTGCAAACCCGCATTCGCGCCCGGCGCCCGTCGTGGGTCGCGTGGACGCGCTGTAGGTTGGGCAGGCGCACCCGCCGGCTGTGGCGGCCGGAGTGGCTTATCTTCGCGCCGTACTCCGGGCTGCGCCCGCAGATCT
Organism: uncultured Thermotogaceae bacterium; assembly: GCA_964435345.1. GTDB lineage: Bacteria > Bipolaricaulota > Bipolaricaulia > Bipolaricaulales > Bipolaricaulaceae > Bipolaricaulis. The sequence continues at coordinate 2,211 of CAYSZC010000170.1, read as the reverse complement.
CGCATGTCCGTGCCATTCAATCCTCCTTGTGTACGTAGTGGGGCTCAAGTTGTTTCGGGTCGTCCGGCCCCGTGGACCGGAACCGCGCCAGCCCCTGCCGGGCGATCTCGCTCGGCCGGGGATAGGCCAGTACCGCCGGTGCGCAGGCGATCCCCGGCGCAGACGCCTGGATCTCGTCCCAGAACCGCACGACCCCCGACCCAACGAGAAGGGTTCCCGCATGCTCGCGAGCCTTGGTCAGGGCCTCCGGCCAGGGCAGCACTGTCTCCGTCCCGACCCGATCCGGGGTGACCCACGCCGTGTACACGAACTCGCGGCGATCGTGGATCCACACCCCGACCCGGCCCGGCCACCACGCCAGCGGCCGGCCGACGGCCTCGGTTTGGCGAACCCCCACCATGGGGATGCCCAAAGCCTGCGCCATGCCCTTGGCGAATGCAACCCCGATCCGGAGGCCAGTGAACGAGCCGGGGCCGATGTCCACGGCGATCAGCTCGATCCCCTCTGGCTTCGCCGCAGCGAGATCGAGGAGGGCCTCCACCACGGCGGGCAGGGTTTCCCCTCCCCCGCGGCCCATCGGCAGGAAGAACTCGTGCTCCCCGTCAGGGGAAATCAGGGCCGCCCCGCCCCGCTCCCCGGCGGTTTCGATTCCCAATACCACGGGGCGATCTTAGGTCCCAGCCCCCGGCGAACGCAACCCTGCTACCCCAGCAAGCGGGCGGGAACCGCCATTCTGGTCAGGATCTCCCCGCCACGCGCCCGATCGCGGCCGATCTGCTGGACGAGGGTCCGTTCGTCGGCGAAGCGTTCGTCGGGCCGGAGGAAGCGGACAAGGTGCACCTCGACCGGCCCCCGTACCTCCCCCCGCGGGGGGAGGAAGAGGTGGACCTCCGCCGATGGGGACAGGCCGGGAAACGTCGGGCGTTCCCCGATGTAGAAGAGAGCCTTGCCTGCCCCGTGGGGCCAGTGGGCCCACGCCACGTACACCCCGGGCCGGGGGCGGACAAGCTCGGGGGCGAGATCGAGGTTCACCGTGGGATAGCCGAGCTTCCGGGCCAGCTTCATCCCCGCCGTGGGTTCCCCCACGAGCCACGCCGGCCGGCCGAGCAAGGTCGCGGCCGTTTCCACATCCCCGGCTACGACGAGTTCGCGCACCCGGCCCGCGCTCACCGGCGCGCCTTCCAGCCAGAGCGGCTCGATCGCATGCACGGAGAGGCCAAGGGGGCCGGCGAGACGCCGCAGCAACGACAAGTCCCCGGTCCGGTCCCGTCCGAACCGGTGATCTGGCCCCACCGCCACCCCTGTAGCTCCCAGTCGGTCCACGAGCTCGTCCCGCAGGAACTCCTCGGGACTGAGGTTCTGGATGCGTTCCCAGGGGACAACGAGGACCTCGTCGGCATGGTTCCGGAGCAGACGTTCCTTGGCGTCCCGCGTGAGAAGGGACGGTCCACGGGGCGGGAACGTGTACGCGGTGAGCGGAAGGTCCGGGGCGAGGCGCCGCGCTTCCCCGAGGAGGAACTGGTGGCCCCGGTGGACCCCATCGAACCGCCCCACGGCGACGGCCCGGGGCATCCGCTCAGGGCACACGTCTACCGTTCCCGGGTGGACTCAAGCGAACCGCCGCGGAAGGGCCGACGACGCGGGGAAAGACAACAGTTGCGCTCTGACACGTGGTGTCCGTCGTGTCCTTGGTGGTGAGATGAGCAGTACGGCAAGCGAGTACCGTTCAGGAGGTCTTGTCGGAGATGAGGACCCATCCCCCGCGTCGGAGCGACCCGTAGCCGATCTCGTCTCCCTTGGGGCCCCAGCACGGGAACGCGTCGCGCCAGGCGTCGAACGTGAACGCGGTCCGCTCTCGCCCGTCGCGACGGATCACGTGAATGTCGGACGACCCACGGGCCGTGGACTCGAACGCGATCCACTCCCCATCCGGGGAGAATCGGGGGCACCAGTCGAAGAACGGGTCCTCGGTGATCTGCTCGATCCCGCCTCCTTCGAGATCGAGGATGTACAAATCCCAGCTCAGCGCGGGCGCGGGCCCGAGCGCCCACAGCCCGACGAAGACGAGGAACCGGCCGTCCGGGGAGAAGTCCGGGGTGTCCTCCGGGCCGGGCGTGTGCGTGAGGCGCCGCACGGCGCGGGATTCGAGGTCGAACAGGAACAGATCGCATTGCCCGTCGGCGTAGGCCACGAACGCCACGCTGTTGCCGT
>CAYSZC010000169.1:0-2877 GCA_964435345.1 uncultured Thermotogaceae bacterium | reverse complement strand
CGATCTTGTCCGCGTAGCCGAAGGCTCAGCGGGCGATTCGCACACAGGCTGCTAGTGTAGTGTCTCTAACATGTCTTTCCAGAGCGCCGCCGCTCTTTGCCCCAACGCATCGATCACCCTCTTCCTCCTCTCCATGGGATGGAAAGAGGACATTCGCCGGACGGGTGGGCGGATGGTTCCAGGCAGACGATTGGCAAGGCATCTTCGGGACACTGCACTAGCGCAGGAGGAGAAACCGCGTGCGCCCCCCGCGGACCACGGTCAGGAGCACCTCTTCCCGTTCCGCGATGCCCGACACGGTCTTGTTCCAATCTGCGATGGTCTCCACAAGCTGGCGATTCACCGCCACCACCACATCTCCCTCTTCAACCCCGGCCCACTGCGCCCGCGACCCGGACGCGACCCGAACCACGACCGCCCCGGTGGTCGCCGTGAGGCCATAGCGCTGAGCTAACTCCGGCGTGACGGGCTGTACGGTGAGGCCGAACCTCTCGCTCCCCTGTTCAGGTTGGGCCAGGCCCGCCGACGCAAGCCCTTCCTCAAGAGGGCGTTTCCCGAGAATGACGGGAATGAAGACCTGTAACCCATCGCGGAGGAGCCCCACCTGCACCTCTTCCCCGGGCGTGCGGTACATGATCTCGAGCTGCAGATCGTTGCTGTTCCCCACCGCTCTGTCGCCCACCGTGACGATCACGTCTCCTGGCTTGACGCCAGCCGCTGCGGCGGGCCCGCCCGGGGCTACGTCGGCCACGAGGACTCCCTGTCCCGGACCGACCCCGAACCGCTTCTCCATCCCCGGGAGGAGGTCCTGGATGTACACCCCAAGCCAGGCCCGGGTGGCCCGGCCGTGAACAGCGATTTGCGAGAGCACGCGCACGATTTCGTTGATCGGCACGGCGAAGTTGATCCCCTCCACCGCCACCCCGCCGGCCGTGCTGCGGGCGATGACTGTGTTCATCCCCACCACCTGGCCGAACGCGTTGACGAGCGGGCCTCCCGAGTTGCCGGGGTTGATGGCGGCATCGGTCTGGATCATCCGCCGGTAGTGCCCGGTCCCATCCGGGCGGGGCACGTCCCGCCCGAGGGCAGAGACGATCCCCAGGGTCACGGTGTGGGAAAGCCCGAGCGGGTTCCCGATCGCGATCACCCAGTCCCCGATCTCGAGGGCATCGGAGTTCCCGAGCCGGACCGCCGGGATGTCGAGGGCGTCCTCGACGGCGATCACCGCGAGGTCGAGGAGAGCGTCGGCGCCCACGACCTTGGCCGGGAGCTCCTTCCCGGTCTTCGTGGTCACGCGGATCGAGACCGCGCCGTCCACCACGTGGGCGTTGGTCAGCACATACCTCGCCCCACCGTGTTCCACGACAAACCCCGACCCGACCGAGGTTACTTCTCGCTCCCCCAGCGGAGACAGGTCGAAGAATCGCCGCAGGAACGGATCCTGGAGGAACCTGTCCCACAGGCCCGTTGTCTTCTTCGCCACCTCGACCTTCACCACGGCCGGGGCGACCTGCCTGATCGCCGCCTTGATCGCGGCCTGGCCCGACGCCGCGATCTGTTCCTGGATCGTCTGGGCGTAGGCTACCGTTGTGGGAGCGAACTGAGCCGTGGCCACCGGGGTCGCCTCCTGACTTCCAAGGCGAATCTGACCCGATGGCCCAACCATCAGCCACGGTACCGCAACCATGGCCAACAGCCCGACCACCACTACCGCCACCGCGAGCGCCAAAACCTGTAGCAGCTTCTTCATCTCCGATGCACCTCCAGGGCGACCCTACCCGCGCCGGGTTGGAGGACCGGTGTACCGGTCGTGGAGATCCGGTGGAGGGCGCCGCCAGAGCCTATCATACCGAAGCGATGGAGAAGAAGAAGGCGGTCGCGCTCCTGTCGGGGGGTCTCGATTCGGCGCTGGCGTGCGCGCTCACGCTGCGCCTGGGGTTCGAGGTGGTCGGGGTGAACCTCGCCACTGGCTTCTGCGTGGGACAAGGGCGCTGCGACACGGTCCTTGCCCTGACCCAACGTCTGGGGATTCCCCTCCGGCTCCTCGACGTGGGAGAGGAGTTCCTCGCCGTGGTGCGCTCTCCGAAGTTCGGGTACGGCTCGGGGATGAACCCGTGCCTGGACTGCCGTGTGCTGATGGCGCGCCAGGCCGGGGAGGCGATGGCAGCGGAAGGGGCGGCGTTTGTGGTGACCGGGGAGGTTTTGGGACAGCGCCCGATGTCCCAGCACCGGCGGGCCCTCGACCTCGTGGCCCGAGAATCGGGCCTCGGGGACAGGCTCGTCCGACCGTTGTCCGGACGCCTCCTTCCCCCGACCTACCCCGAGAGAGAGGGCTGGGTACGGCGGGAGGACTGGCTCGACATCCAGGGACGGTCCCGCAAGCGACAACTTGCGCTCGCTCAAGCGTGGGGCCTCACCGAGTTCGTCCAGCCGTCGGGAGGGTGTTGCCTGCTCCTCACCCGGTCCTACGCGCTCCGCCTCCGCGACGCGTTCGCGATCCACGGCCCGGGCGCCATGGGGAGCGACGAGTTCGCCCTGCTCCGGTTCGGCCGCCACTTCCGGGTCTCCCCCACCGTCAAGATCATCGTCGGGCGGAACGAGGTAGAGAACGCGGTGCTCGCCGGGTTCGCACCCGGGCGCTGGGTCCTCGCGTTCCCGAGCGTCCCTGGCCCGGTGGCGCTCGTGGAAGGCGCCCCCACAGACGAGGAACTGGAACTCGCGGCGCGCCTCGCCGCCCGGTACAGCGACGCCCGATCGGATGAATCGGTGACGGTGCGGATGTCGCACGGGGGTGCGACCCAGGATCTCACGGTGCGCCCGCTCCCGGCGGACGACCCACGGACCGCACTCTGGAAGCTCGGCGAGTAGGGCGCCTCG
>CAYSZC010000168.1:0-2900 GCA_964435345.1 uncultured Thermotogaceae bacterium | reverse complement strand
CGTGGTGAGATCAGGAACACGGTTCACAAGCACGGGTGGAGATCCAACCCTCCATGGCGCGGGTCGCTTACCCACACGTTTCCCGGAAGAGCCGATTCTACCCCTGCGCCTCACGGGGTTACCTGGGATGGCCGACCGGCTATAATGGGGCATGGAAAGTTGTGCTCGCCGATCTGCTCCCGCCCCCCGAGGTCGACTTTTCCTGCGGGAATGGGTCCAAGCCAAGGGACAAGTGACGGGCAAGGACTTCCTTCGCGTGGATGGGTTCCTCAACCACCGCATTGAGCCTGCGTTCGTCATCGAGGCCGGACTCCTATTAGCGGAGGAGTTTGCCCCGTTTGGGCCCAGCTGTGTTCTTACCGCCGAGGCCGCGGGGAACGCAATCGCCTACGAGGTGGCCCGCCGCCTCGGCGTTTGTGCGCTCTATGCCAAGAAGGGCCGGGCCGTCACGATGGCTCACCCGATCACCCGCTCCATCCTGTCCCCGACCAAGGGAACCGAGGTCGTCCTCTCTCTGTCCCGGGACTACGTGGGCCCTGGGGAGCGAATCCTGATCGTGGACGATTTCCTATACCGCGGCGCCACCAGCGCGGCCCTGGCCGAGATGGTGGGCGAGGCGGGGGGGACAGTGGTGGGGTTTGGGTTCGTGATCGAGAAGTGCTTCGCCGGAGGCAGGGAAGCCCTTTCCCTGTATGGGAGCCCAATCGTGACGCTGGTCCCGATCCTGCGGATGGACGAACAGGGGATCGTGTTCGAGACCTAAGATGAGCGTGGTCGTGCTCGATTTCGGTTCCCAATACACCTGGCTCATCGTGCGGCGGGTGCGGGAGCTTGGGGCACGGGCGGTGGTCCTCCCCGGCGACGCCCCGGCGGTCACGGTCCAGGGGCATGGGCCGCGGGCGCTGATCCTGTCCGGGGGGCCGGCTGCGGTGGATGACCCCCACGCCCCTTGCCCGGACCAGGCCCTGTTCGGCCTCGGACTCCCCATCCTGGGGATCTGCTATGGGATGCAGCTTCTGGCCCGCCACTTCGGCGGAAGGGTGACAAGTGGTGCGCATCGGGAGTACGGGCGGAGCCACGTGGTGCGCCACGACGGGCCCCTGTTCGCCGGGATCTCCGGTACGCCCCCTGTATGGATGAGCCATTCCGATACCGTCACCGATCCCCCTTCCGGATGGCAGGTGGTGGCCGCGACGGAAAAGAACCCGGTGGCGGCCATCTCCGCCCCGGACGGACGCACGTTCGGCATCCAGTTCCACCCCGAGGTCGCCCATACTGCACCGGGCCTCCAGATCCTCGGGAACTTCCTCGCCTTGGCCGGGATCCCTCGGGACTGGGCTCCCTCCCAAACGGTGGAGGAGCGGATCGCCCAGGCGAGGTCCCAGGTTGGGGGCAGCCGGGTGCTGGTCGGCGTATCCGGCGGGGTTGACTCCTCCGCCCTCGCCCTCCTCCTCGCCCGGGCTGACGTGTCCCACGTTGCCGTGTTCGTGGACCACGGGCTCCTACGGCTGGGAGAGAGAGGAGAGGTGGAGGCTGCCCTGCACGGGCTGGGGGTGAACGTGGTGGTGGTGGACGCCCGAGCCCAGTTTCTGCACGCTCTCCGGCGGGTAACCGACCCCGAGAAGAAGCGCAAGATCATCGGGGGGGAGTTCATCGCCGCGTTTACGGAAGCAGCGCGCACTCATGGCCCGTTCGAGTTCCTCGCGCAGGGGACCCTGTACCCGGACGTAATCGAGTCCGCCGGAAGCGCCCATGCCGGGACGATCAAGTCCCATCATAACGTGGGAGGGCTGCCGAGGGAACTTGGGTTTAAGCTCCTGGAGCCGTTCCGGGATCTGTTCAAGGACGAGGTGCGCGAGATTGCTCAAGCGCTCGGGCTCCCCGACTCCATCCGGCTGCGGCACCCGTTCCCCGGACCGGGCCTCGCGGTGCGGATCGTGGGCGAGGTGACTCCCCGCCGCCTCCACATCCTGCGGCAAGCGGACGCGATCTTCACCCAGGCCCTCATTGACCACGGGCTCTACCACGCGGTGTGGCAGGCCCTGGCAGTGCTGATCCCGGTGCGGACGGTGGGGGTGACCGGGGACCGGCGCCACTCCGGGATGGTCCTGGCATTGCGGGCGGTGACAACCACCGACGGGATGACGGCGGATTGGGCGCGCCTCCCTCATCCCCTCCTGGACGAGGTGGCCGCCCGCATCACCCGCGAGGTCCCGGAGATCGGGCGGGTGGTGTACGACGTGACGAGCAAACCCCCTGCTACCGTAGAGTGGGAATGAGAAGCCGGCCTTGACGGAGGGCGGTAGTCCTCCCTTTCCCATCCCCTGCGTTCAGAGCTTCGGCCGGTTCACGATCACCTGGGGCCCCATCCCCCCGCACCCGCCTTCCCGAAGGGGGACATTACACATGTTGCGGTAGCAGGCGCCGTTCTCGGGCTTGAACAGGCCGTACCTGACCGGGTCCTCCTTTCGTTCGACGAGCGCCTGGGCCACGTAGTAGTCCCCGTGCGCGAACTTCATCCACTGGAGCATCGCCGCCCGAACGTCCTCGGCGGCGAACCCCTGATGGACAAGGTACGCTCCCAGTCCGCGGGTCGTGCGCACGAGATTGCAGATCAGCCCTCCCCGCTCACAGCAGCAACCGGAGAGAGGGTTGTCGTCGCAGCACGGGGCCCGCAACGGCTCGAGCGCTTCGGCCATGACACGCGCTTCGCTCGCCGTCAGCCGGACCACGTCGTACCACGACGCAAACAGATGCGCGTTTTCCCAGGCGAGCGGGATCCCATAGATCGTCTCCGTCCCTTCGGCGGGGACGATCTCCGCATAGAGCGCGGCGAGGGAGGGCTTGTCCTGGCCCTGCGAAGCGGCCACCACCGCCATCCCCCCAACGAGCGCTGCTCC
>CAYSZC010000167.1:0-2901 GCA_964435345.1 uncultured Thermotogaceae bacterium | reverse complement strand
ATGCCGAGGTGACGGTCCACATGTGCCTCTACCCACACGAAAGCCGGTAGAGCCCCTCCACAGAAAGAGGCCCGGCCGCGTTCGGCCGGGCCTCGTCCAGTGCGTGGGGTTCGAGGGCTACATCCCCTCGAGCGCCCGGATCGTCGTCTGCCAGAACACGATCCGCACGTGCTCGGTGTAGGAAAGGGCGGACCCGATCCGGAAGTTGAGCGAGGGCATGAGGGCCCCGGCGTACCCCTCCGGGCTGCCCACCACGAGCGGGTTCGTCGGTGGGCTCACCATGAGCTGGCGCAGCCGCACGAACCCCGGCGAGCGGTCGAGGGTCCCGTTCCCATCCATGTCCAGTTGCAGGTCCATGTAGATCGAGGTCGCGTTCCGAACCTGGAACGAGTGGGTGATCCGGCCCCAGGCCACCGCACCCGTGAACACCAACCGCCACCCCTCGGTCGTGGGTTCCGGGATCAACCCGAGCGGGGCCGGACCGGCGTCCGTGGACACGTTGATGAACTGGCCATCGGTGCGGAGCTCGATCCGGTAACCCCGCGGCGTGGCCCAGGTGGAGGCGCCGTTCACCGTGATCTGCCAGGTGTCCGTGCCCCACACGTAGATCCCGGGCACGCCCATCGGCGGCATCCCCGGCATCCCCGGAGCGGCCACTGCCACGACGATGGGTTGGGTCGTTTGACCCGTGGCCCCTTGGTTGTCGGTCACCTGAAGTCTTACCGTGTACGTCCCGGCGGCGAGGTACTGGTGGAACACGACCAGCCCGGTGGCGTCGAAGACCCCGTCATTCTGGAAGTCCCACTGGATGAGGGCGATGCTCCCGTCCGGATCGGACGAGGCGCTCGCGTCGAACCGTATCCAATCCCCAGGCCGAGGCGCGGCCGGGGTGTGCGTGAACCGGGCCACCGGCGGCTGGTTCACGACCACCGCCGTGACGGCAATGGTCTGCATCGTCAGCCCGGTGGCGCCTCGGTTGTCGGTCACCAGGAGCCTCACCGTGTACGTCCCGGCGGCGAGGTACTGGTGGAACACGACCAGCCCGGTGGCGTCGAAGACCCCGTCATTCTGGAAGTCCCACTGGATGAGGGCGATGCTCCCGTCCGGATCGGACGAGGCGCTCGCGTCGAACCGTATCCAATCCCCAGGCCGAGGCGCGGCCGGGGTGTGCGTGAACCGGGCCACCGGCGGCTGGTTCACGACCGCCGCCGTGACGGCAATGGTCTGCATCGTCTGCCCGGTCGCGCCCAGCCCGTCCGTCGCCACGAGGCGCACGTTGTACGTGCCCGCGGCGGGGAACGTCCAGGTCGGGTTGACGCCGGTGCGATCGAACACGCCGTCGCCGGTGAAGTCCCACTGGTAGCCGACGATCGTCCCGTCCGGGTCGTAGGACGCCGCGGCGTTGAACGACACCGGGACCCCTGGACCTGGGCTGGCGGGAGTGAAGGTGAACCGCGCCACAGGGGGCTGGTTCGCCGGAGCGGTGGGAACGAGGACCACTTCGAGGGTCCGGGTCCGCCCAGCCACGAGGAACACGCGCGCCGTGTGGTCCCGGTACCCGGTCTGGCGGACGAGAACGTCATGGAACCCCGGCACGAGGTTGAGGGACCGCGGGGTGTACCCGCGGAACACCCCGTTCACGTAGAGTCTGGCCATCGTCGGGGAGGTTCGCACGTCGAGCGTGCCGTGGCCCGGCGCGGGCCCGAACACGATGTCAAAGCTCGTGAAGTCGAACGCCCGCTGGGTCGGCTCGGGGACCAAGCCAAGGACCTGGACCTGCCACCCCGCGGGATCGGCCCCGAGGCGCGGGAACGGGTCACCCGGGGAGAATCCGGCGAAGCCGGTCACCGGCTGGGTGCTCGCCATGATCTGGAGCCACTCTGTGCCCGTAGGAGGGTGCACCGTGAACTGGTATACCCTCCCTGGGCTGGGGATGGTATGGGTCCCCGCCGGGAAGAAGTTCTGCGGCTCGTACTGGTTGGGGAAGATCTGCGTGATGCTCCCGTCCGGTGAGATGCCCCAGATGTAGATGTACGCAGCTCGGTTGATGGCAAACGAGAGCCTTGCTACCTCCCCCACCGCGTAGGCCGGCCTATCCGTCCAGATCCTGACAGTGAGGTCCCCCGCGGGGGGCTCGACAACGATCCCCAACGGCTCTACCTGGCCCCAAGCCGAAACGCCGAGGGCCAGCACAAGCGCCACGATCCACAGGTTTTTCATAGTCCGTTGCCTCCTTTATCTTCTAAACGCACGGTTCGCGATTTCCTGGACCATCTCCGGGGTAAGGACCGCAAGGAGCGGGTCCACAATGCTGGGGGCAAGCACCGGCACCGTCCCACGTAGGTTCAGGAGACGAGCCCGCACAAACGCCTCCAGCGGTTCCCCCGGTTGGCCCGGCAACACAGTCCCCCAGATTTCTGCCATGGCCCACGCGGTCTCCAGCACGAGGCGGTCCTGAGGGAGGAGCGGTCCCCCTGGCCCCTGCGGTCCCACCCCGATGATTCCATGCTGGAGAAACACCACCTGGGTGGCTACGAGAAGGTTGTAGCGCAAATCCAGGTCAAACACGACCACCTCCCAAGGCTTCCCCATCTGAACGAGCATCAACACCCGGTTCATCATGGACGATCCGGTGAGGCCCGTGTCCACGATGAACCCCCGCTCGAGGGCCAAGTGGAACACCGTCAATGCCATCTCGGCGTGGGCAGGCGGGAGGGCGGCGAGCTGTCGCAGGAGCAGCAGGCTCACCTGCGGAGTTGCCCTCCCCGTAGCCAGGCCGGCCCCCAAGGCCGGCGCGAACGCGGCCTTGAGCTCGGGAGAGATCGCCATCGTTTGAAGGAAGGCGAGCACCTCCTCCGGCGGAGGCGGGGCGGAGAGGGGAAACTGGGCCACCGCCCCCAC
>CAYSZC010000166.1:0-2920 GCA_964435345.1 uncultured Thermotogaceae bacterium | reverse complement strand
ATGGGTAAAGCGCGGCTCCTTGCGGAACTTGAGCGCTGGTGGGACGCGATCATTGCCGGCATCGAAGCCTCATTCGGGGTACGGATCAGCGACGAGGAGCTTCTGGGAGATATGCCCCACGTCGTCCATGTCCTCCTCCACGAGGCTTGCCATGCCGCTTTGGCGCGACACGTGGGGAGGATCGCCGAAACGGACCACCCCGCCTGGGACCAAGCGATCGAGGTGGTGGCGCAAATCATGGAGGGGGAGGTGGCCGCGGGCCTCGGGCTCCCCCTCCACCCTCCCGAGGAGCACGTGCGGGAGATCCAGGCGCTCGGGATGGCCAAGGAATTGGCGCCCACTCACTATGAGCACCTCCGTCGGCGCTGGAAGGAAGCGTATGCTCCGAGGAAGGACCTCGAAGGCATGCTCCGGTACACCCACGCCTTCCTTTTCCCGGCAGGCACTGGGCGCTCGCCGCCCCAGGAAGGCGGGGACAGAGGCGCCAGCGTCGAGCTTTAGCCACGCCAGCAGATCCGGCTCGGGTCGCCTCCCTTGTGTTCGCACCCGGCACGCGCTCGCGACAAGGATTAGAATCGCGAGGGGTATGGTCTATGACGATCAGGGCGCCGGCGCAGGAGGTCCGTCCGGTTCTTGCCGAGCTCAAGCGGGAGCTCCGCAGCGTCTATGGGACACGGCTCCGGCGACTCGTCCTCTACGGATCCCACGCCCGGGGGGACGCTGAAGAAGGTTCGGATCTAGATCTGATGGTGGTGCTGGATCGTGTGACCGATCCGTTGGCCGAGCGCGAGCACCTCTCCCGGACGATCTGCAAGCTTTCGCTGAAGTACAACGTGGTCCTTTCGGTGACCGTAGCCGGCGAGCGGTCACTGGCCGAGGAGGGAAATCCCCTCTACCTCAACATCAAGCGGGAGGGGATCCCTGTTTGACGGCTGAACGCGAAGTGCGTTCGCTCATGAGGAAGGCCCACGAAAGCCTTGATGCAGCTCGGTTGTTGTCGCAACAGGGTTACCACGACTTCGCCGCATCGCGAAGTTACTACGCCATGTTCTACGCTGCCGAAGCGACCCTTCTCGGGAGGGGATTTGTATTCTCCAAGCACTCGGCCGTGATCGCCGCATTCGGTCAGCATCTCGTCGGCACGCACGAACTCTCGGAAGATCTCCACCGTCACCTCCTTGACGCGTTCGATCTCCGGCTGGCCGCCGACTATGACGTCCCAGGCGTAGTGGGGGAGGCGCGCTCCCGTCAGGCCATCGCCTGGGCCATGGAGTTCGTACAGAAGATCGAGGGGCTCCTCGCTTTCAAGGAGGACAAGGACCCTGCGAAAGCGTGATCTCCCCGGGGTTCGAGAAGTGCAGGACGCGCCCGGGCGGGATGCAGCGTTCCTGGGGAGGGGGATCCCCGCCCGACGCATGTACTGCCGTCGCCCACGGGTCAGTCAAACCGAGACGGCCCCAACGCCTCAAGGGCTGACCGTTACCGCACCTCGACCCAGATCGGGTTCGTCCATGCCTGGTCCCCATCGCTCGCCTCGATCCGCACGATGTACCAGCTCGCCTTCCCGGGAACGTCGCTCAGCGTGATCGTGGCCTGGGTCTTGCCGTCGAGCGCGAACTCGCGGAGTACCGTGCCGTTGCGGATCACCTGGGCCAGCTTGAGGGTGCGCGGCCCCTCGCGGGGGGAAACGAACAGCTCGGCCTGAAGCCGGATCTCCTGGCCTGGACCGAGGATCACGATGTCCCCTGGTCGGGCCGTCCCGCCCTGGGCGGTGAAGTTCACGAGCGGACCATACGTTACGAACGCTCGCCCCTTCCCCAACGCCGCCAGCCACTTCTCGACCGTCAGTTCTCCCTCGACATGGACGTACGTGCGGGGCCGACCGTAAGTGTCACTGGCGTCCACCCAGTCGTGGTCGTCGCTCACGCCCACGGCCACGTACCGTTTTCCTTCGTTCCAGAACTTGAACATCTGCGCGACGGCCTTCGCGTCGTCCTCGTTGAACTCGCCGTTGGCGATCTCCACGAGCTCGAAGTTCGGATCGAAGTAGGGCTTTCCCAGGGCTTCGAAGTACGGCGCCCCGGGCCAGTAGGGGTGGTTCACCTGGATGAACTGGGCCCCGTGGGCGCGGGCCTCGGCGAAGGTCGCGCTCGGGGAGCCAATGCCCATCCACACCAAGGGGCCGATGTTCGGGACGTAGGCATCCACCGGAAACGCGTTCCAGTGCCAACGGAACGCGGTGATCTCGATGCCCAGGATCACCGGGAAACCCCGCCGGGCCGCGGCGGCGACGAACGGGGCGTGCCCGTTTCCCGTGTTGTGGTCGCTCAAGAATCCGATGTCTAGATCGGCCGCCATCTGCACCGCGACGAGATCGTCGGGCGGGGTCGTGGCGTCTCCGCTCGCGTTGCTGTGGGCGTGCAGGTCGGCGCAGTAGTAGCCCCAGGCTTGGGACGGCGAGAATCCCGGGGCGAGTTCCACGCGCAACTCGCTCTTCCCCCCGGCCCGGACCGTGATTTCCCGGATCTCGGGACCGCGTGTGAACCCCGCTCCCCGGTCCACGATCAGCGTGTGCGAACCCGGGTCCAACCGGAGACGAACCACGCCCGGCTCGTCTACCCTGTTGTAGAACACGCCCCGCACGGTTTCTCCCGTCCGGACAGTGATCTTGGCGTCGCTCGGCGCTCCGTTCAGCATGACCCACACCGTCACCTCTCCCGCGGCTTGGGCGAGAGCCCCCGCCGAAATGGGCAGGCTCGCCAGAAGGCCGAACGTGAGGACGAGCGCCCTGGCCGCATTCCGTTGGGGAAACGCGCTGACAAAGATCATGGGTACCCCCCTAGGGTCGCTGAGTGCCGGATGCCGAAGCATAGCCGCCACCGTTGTCTGCACAAGCGGAACGGCTGGCAGACCGTGTGGG
>CAYSZC010000165.1:0-2940 GCA_964435345.1 uncultured Thermotogaceae bacterium | reverse complement strand
AACCCCATGAACTTCGCCTTGCGAGAGAGCGGGAATCCGCGAGCCGAAGGCCCGCATGCCACAGGTCTGCGGCCCCGGGGTTCCCACACAGGCTGCTAGCGGTGGGCGTGCCGATGGTGAGGGTCGGGACGATGCGAATGGCTGTGGGACAGGGCGAGATGCTCATGGTCATGCGCATGCTGGAGTTCGGCGCTGTCCAAGACCGGATGATCGTGGGCGTGGTGGCTGCCATCGTGCCGGTGACGGTGGGAGTGGGATAGGCTCTCGTGGGTGTGTTCGTGAGCGTGTTTCTCCTTCCCCAGCACCGCCACCGCCAGGACCATGAGCGGCAGGGCCGCGTAGAACAGCACCCCGGGGGCCTCCCGGAAGATGACCAGAGAGAGGGCGGTGCCCACGAACGGGGCCGTGCCGAACACCGCGCCGGTGCGCGCCGCGCCGATCGCGCGCTGCGAGCGGACGTAGAACACGATGCTCAACCCGTAGCTCACCGCGCCGAGTGCCAGAGCCAGGAGCGCCGTCCCCCACGCCGGCAGCGGCCTCCCCAGCGCCAGGCCAAGGAGGACCGAGATCGCTCCTGCCGCCGTCCCTTTGAGGAAGACGATCTTCCTCGGATCCTTGAGCGAGATGCGGCCCGTGAAGTTGTTGTCCAGTCCCCATGCCATGCACGCGGCCAGGATGAAAACGGCGCCGAGAGAAATCCCCCAGGCCTGGGTGGGATCGAGCGCTAAAAGCGTCCCTCCGGCGGTCACGAGGGCGATCGCCACCCAGGTCCGCCGACCTGTGGCCTCGCCGAAGAGGAGGGCGGCCACAAGGCCCGTGGCGACGACCTCGAAGTTCAAGAGGAGCGACGCTGTCGCGGCTGGCGTCAGCCGCAAGCCCAACAAGAGCAGGATCGGGCCCGCCACGCCTCCGGCGAGGATTGCCCCCACAAGCCATGGCACATCCGAGCGCTCCAGCCGCGCCTCGCGTCTCCGACTGGCTGCCGAGAGGGTCAGCCCCAACCCTTGGGTCACCCCAGCTCCGAGGTAGAGGAGACCGGCGAGCACGATCGGATCCACATCGCCGAGGAGGAGCTTGGAGAAGGGCGGGTTTAGCCCGAACAGAAGCGCGGCGACGATGGCGTAGATCATGCCTGACACGTCACCCGGCTCGGACCGCTGGCTTGCCCCAACTCAGCAGAGTCCCGCTGTGCGCCCGTCTCTTCCTCATCCGATATTTCCCATTTGCCCCAGCCGTCATGCCCTGAACCCTCCTCGATGCGTCTGACAGAGCCAGTGTAGCACGCTTTCGGCCCGTGCGCTGCGGTGCCTGCTGTCGGTCCCTCCGGAGGCCCCTCGCTGGGCACGAAGGGTGCCAGAGGAGCCTCCCGAGGGACAGCTTCTCCATCTTGGCCGAGCTTTCGCTGCCTCTTCTCTGGGCTGAGCCCGTCAACCAGCGTCTAGGAGGTCGCGTCTTGTTTCTTGACGTTGCCAGGCTGGACCCGGAAGCGGACGAGTGAACGAGCCTGATCGGAAGGTACGATGCTCCTGGGGGTAATCGGATGGACCGTCACCGGTGCGGATCTTCTGTTACGTGGCGCCGAAGCGCGCAGCGGTGGCCGCAGAGGGTTCCGCACCCATGGTCCACAGGGCCGACAGGGGGACCGCCAGCAACCGCCGCCCGAACGGAACCGTGCTCCCGCCCAGGTACAACGCGATCCCCCTGACAAACCTCTTGCCAAGAGAGGATTCGAGCAATTTGAGCCCCACGAAGTCCCGCCCGTTGACCGTATGGGCGCTCTTCACCTCGATTCCCACCACCCCCCCAGCCCGGTCCTCGCGTACGATGTCCACCTCTTGCTGGCTGTGGGTCCGAAAACAAAACATCGCTGAGCGCCGATGGCGCCAGGCGATCTGCTTCTTCAGCTCGTTCACCACGAAGTTCTCGAACAGATGGCCGGCCAGAGACGGATCCCCCGCCAACCGCTGGGCATTGAGGCCAATCAGGTACGCGCCAAGCCCGGTGTCCACCAACGTGATCTTCGGCGACTTCACCAACCGTTTGCCGATGTTCGTCGCCCACGGCGTCAACGGTTGATGGATGAACAGCGTCTCCAGGTAGGCCATGTACCGCTTCAGGGTCGTTTGCGGCAGCTGCAACCCCGAGGCGAGGGCCGCGTAGTTCAAGAACGTTCCTGTCCGGGCCGCAAGCATCCGTAGCAGCCGGGGGAACGCCGCCGCGCGCTCGATGCTGGCCAGATCACGGATGTCGCGTTGGATCAGCAGCGCCACGTATGAGCCCAGCCACGCCTCCCGGCGATCCGCTTCGCTTCGCTGCGCCGCACCGCCTCCGGCACGAGCACACGGCCCAGGATGTCCTTGTGGCGCCCTACCCCCACATCGAGGTCGGGGAACTCCGCGTCGAACAGCGCGTCCACGAACCCCTTCTTAAGCCCCACCAGCTCGCCTTGGGAGAAGGGCCACAGGGTGAGTAACTCCACACGCCCTAGCGTTTCGGCGAGTCGAGGGACGAGGAGCACGTCGGCGGACCCCGTGAGAAGGGACCGCCCCGGCTGGCGGTCCCGGTCAACCGCGGCCTTGATGACCGGGAACAAGGCCGGGACCCGTTGAACCTCATCCAACACCATGGGTCCGCGCACGCCCGTCAGAAACCCCGCCGGGTCATCCTGAGCTGCGCCGAGGACTGTGGGATCGTCGAACGTGAAGTAACGGGCGGGGTGGACCTCCTTCGCCAGCCACTGCACCAACGTGCTCTTCCCCGTCTGCCGTGCGCCTTGGAGGAAGACAACAGGGCTGTCAGCCAGCGCGACGGACAGTGGTTCGGCCAGATTTCGTCGGAACACGCGGGGAGGATGGCGTCTCATGGCTGAAAATCAACCATGCCACGGGTGATTATCAACCGCGGCTGGTTCGGGACTCGTACCCCGTGCGGGTGTGACGG
>CAYSZC010000164.1:0-2940 GCA_964435345.1 uncultured Thermotogaceae bacterium | reverse complement strand
GATGGAGGGAAGCCTCTGTTCACCGCCGGGACACCTCTTGGCCACAAGCAGGCGGCGCTCTCGGAGAACCCACCTGTAACCCGACCTGTGATTCACGCTGCAATCCCCGAGTAGCCTCTCTCAGCGGTCTCCGCCGAGAGATGCACTATCCGGATTGTACGTTCCTTGTGCCCTTCGTGTCCTTGGTGGTTCGCGTTGGCATGGCGGGTGACGGTACACATGTGCCTCTACCCACACGAAAGTCGGTAGAGCCTTCTTCTTTGGCATCCCCGTCCTTGCGGCCTGGTGCGGTCCATCCGATAATGCGGGCCTGAAGCCATGCCGAAGGACATCATAATCGTGGAATCGCCGACCAAGGCCCGCACCCTGGCCTCCTACCTCGGGAAGGACTTCCTCGTCCTATCTTCCAAGGGCCACGTCCGCGACCTTCCCGAACGGGAGCTGGGGGTGGACGTGGAACGGGACTTCGCTCCGCAGTGGGTGGTGCGGGATCAAAAACTCGTTTCCGACCTCCGCCGCCAGGTGTCCGAGGCCAGGCGGGTGTACCTGGCCACCGACCCGGACCGGGAGGGGGAAGCGATCGCCTACGACCTCATGGACCTGTTGGGAGACGGCGGGCGCTATGCCCGGGCCCTCCTCCACGAGATCACGCCGGACGCGGTACGGGCGGCCCTGGGGTCTCCGGGGGAGATTGACCTCTCCAAGGTCGAGGCGCAGCGGGCGCGGCGAATCCTGGACCGGCTCGTGGGATACCAAATCAGCCCGCTCCTGTCCCGGGTGCTCGCCGGCCGGCGGTTCGAGGGTCTGTCCGCGGGCCGCGTGCAGTCCGTCGCCCTGCGGTTCATCTGCGACCGGGAGCTCGAGATCCAGGGCTTCGTCCCCGAACCGTACTGGGAAGTGGCGGCTCTCTTCTCGTCCGATCCGCCGTTCACGGCCCACCTCGTCGGCAAGCTGACCTCCCGGGAGGAGGTAGACAACCTCGCCGCGGCCCTGGCCCAAGCTCGGTTCGTGGTGGAGGGCGTCGAAGAAGAGGAGGTCTTGCGCCGACCGTCCGCCCCGTTCATCACCTCGACCCTCCAGCAGGCGGCATCGAGCGAGCTTGGGTTCTCGCCACGGCGCACGATGCAGATCGCGCAGGGGCTCTACGAGGGAGTGGAGATCGGCGGGGAGATGGGGGGTCTCATCACCTACATGCGGACGGACTCTGTTCGGGTGGCCGATTCCGCCATCGCTTCCGCGCGGGCGTTTGTGAAGGCCACGTTTGGGACCAAGTTTTTGAGTGCAAAGCCGCGCCGGTTCCGGAACAAGCGACGGGCCCAGGACGCCCACGAGGCGATCCGCCCGACCCAGGTTGCCCGGACCCCGGACGACGTGGCCCCCCACCTCAACGCCGAGCAACGGAAGATCTACGACCTCATCTGGAGAAGGTTCCTCGCCACCCAAATGGCCGACGGGGTGTGGGTACGGCGGAAGGTCGCGATCCGCGCCGGGGAACGGCTGTTTTCCGCCTCCTCGTCGCAGATGAAGTCCCCCGGGTTCACCGCTGTCCTCCCTGTGGCGAGGCTCGACGACGAGGAGGCCCCCCTGCCGGAGGCTCTGTCCCCCGGCCTGGAACTCCCCATCCCCGAGATCCAGGTCGAGGAGCGCCAGACCGAGCCCCCGAAGCGGTTTACCGAGGCCGGGGTCGTGCGGAAGCTCGAACAGGAAGGGATTGGCCGGCCCAGCACCTACGCCCAGATCGTGTCCGTGATCCAGGACCGCGGGTACGTGGTTCGCGAGGGGAGTTCGCTGCGCCCGACCCTGCTGGGCCATCTTGTGACCGACCTCCTCCGCCTGTACTTCCCGGAGACAATCCAGGAGGAGTTCACGGCCCAGATGGAGGCCGATCTCGACCGAGTCCAGGAAGGGGATCTCGGACGAGGGGAACTCCTCCGCTCGTTCTACCGCTGGTTCTCCCCCAAGCTGCACACGGTGGAGGAGGCGCTGTCCAAGGGGGGAAAGCCGTTCCAGGCGCTCAGCGATGTCGCCTGCCCGTCCTGCGGGGCGCCGATGGAGGTGCGGGTGTGGCGGGGCAGCCTGTACCTCGGGTGCTCCCGGTATCCAGAGTGCCGCACCACGAAGAACATCCCCCCGAACGTGGCGTTCCGCTACATGCCGGATCGGGTGGAGTTGGGCGACGGCCTGGCCGCGGTCGAGTCCGCCCCGGCGACCCCGTGCCCGCAGTGCGGGACCCCAATGGCCGTTCGCCACGGCCGCTACGGGCGGTACCTGGCGTGCCCGAGCTGTAAAGCCACCACCGCCGTGCCCACCGGGGTGACTTGCCCGCAATGTCGGGAGGGGGGGCTGGTGGAGCGGTTCGGGAAACGCTACGGTACGTTCTACGCCTGTTCCCGGTATCCGGACTGCAAGTTCCGGGTCTCCGGTCGCCCCGTCGAGGCCTGTCCGACGTGTGGGGAAGGCGTGGTCTACGAGGACCCCCGCCGCGGCCCGCGCTGCTCGAACGCGGGTTGCCCAACGCTCGCGTCCCAAGAGGGGGAAGCTCCCCCTACCCCGGCCAAGCGCAAGCGGGGCAAGCCGAAGGCGCGGAAGGAATAGCCCCCGGGCCTAACAGCCCGTGGGGGAACCCCGGGGCCGCGCTCGGGTACGCGGGTCTTCGGCCCACGGATTCCCGCTCTCTCGCAAGGCGAAGTTCATGGGGTTCGTTCACCGCCGAGGACGCCGAGGTCGCAGAGAAACCCGGAACCACACCACCAAGGGCACGAAGGAGGGCACAAAGAGCACGAAGGGACTGGGGGTTCTCAACCCCAGAGTTCATGCTTGTTGTTCTTCGTGTCCTTGGTGCCCGTTGTGGTGGGCTCTTCAGTCGGCCGGGTGTTCTCGGCGTTCTCTGCGGTAAGAGCCGTCGGAGCAGGCGTGTCTCACCGCAGAGACGCAGAGAGC
>CAYSZC010000163.1:0-2957 GCA_964435345.1 uncultured Thermotogaceae bacterium | reverse complement strand
ATGATGGTCCGATGATGTCCGGCCTAAGGCGCCTCGTCGGACCGCGGGGATCCGATCTTGTCCGCGTAGCCGAAGGCTCTGCGGGCTATTCTCACACAGGCTGCCAGGGAAGATAGATTCTGGGAAGATGGGCTGGCGCCAGGGGACGGAACTGCACGGAACCCACGTCTTGCCGTTGAGGACACAGGGCGGCGAGCCATAGAGTCAGTACGGCTAAGGCGCCAAGGCGACAGCGCGGCCGGCGTGGGCTGGCGAACGAGCTCGTAGCTCGCGAGGCCGTCCACGGTCAGCCTGGCTAAACCTACGGCCTGGCCGTGCTGGCCGGCCTGGACGATCGGCACCGTCCCCACCCAAACCGGCTTTTCCAGGAACCGGTGATTGTGGCCGAGGATGAACAGGTCGCACTCGGGGAGGGCGGCGGCCACGGTCTTTGCCCGCTCGAAGTCCAGGTGCCCGAGGAGGATGAAGAGGTCGTGCTCGGGCGCCTCGGCCAGGGCTTGCCGCGCGCTCTCTGCGGGGTCGGCCAGCTCCCAGCCCGGCCAGATGAGGGCCAAGTCCCACAGGACGCCGAGGATCAGGATTCGCACCCCTCGCACCTCCAGCACGACCCATCTTCGGGTGGGGAGATCGCTTTTCAGGTTGGTGGCCAGCACCGGATAGGGCGCGGCCCCGATCAACTGCGCGAGGAGGCGGGGCCCGAGGTAGGTCTCGTGGTTCCCCAAGACCATCGCGTCGTACCCCAGCTCCGCCATGGCTGTCATCGTGGCCCACGCCTCGGCCTGTCCGGTGAACCGGCGCGCGTCCTTCCAGGTGTCGCCGGCGTCCAAGACCAGATCGGCCTGGGCCAGGATCGGGGCGAGGGCCGAGAGTCGTGGGTAGTAGGCGTGGAGATCGTTGGTGAAGGCCACGGTGATCTCCCACCCCCAGGCCGTGCCGGAGAAGACGAGCGCTAGAACGAGAGCCCACACCATCAGGTCAGTCCTCCTTGGCGGACCACGGCCGCCGTCCGTAACCGTGACCAGCGGGAGCCCCGCAGCCGATTTCGTGCCCCAGACTCCCGACCAGCAGAGCCCACAGGAAGGCCGCGATCTCCACGGCACGATCATAGCGAAAAGTAGCGGCCGGTGGAACGGCAACGCCCAGACCTCCACAATGCTGGCGATGCTCGACAAGGTACGAGAGACGGTGGACGGACTTCGGCTCCTCGCGCCTGGGGAGTGCGTGGTCGTGGCCGTGTCCGGGGGCGCGGACTCGATGGCTCTCCTCCACATCCTTCACCGGCTGCAAACGGGGTGGGACCTCCGGCTGACCGTCGCCTACCTCGACCACGGGATCCGCCTCGACACAGCGGAGGACCTCGCCGTCGTGCGTGCCGCCGCGGAACGTCGGGGACTCCCGCTCGTCCAGGAGCGGGTGGACGTGCCGGCCCGCGCCGCGGCCGAGGGCCGGAACCTCGAAGAGGCGGCGCGCCTGGCCCGCCGGGAGTTCCTCGAGCGGACGGCCCGTGACGTCGGGGCCACGAAGATCGCCCTCGGTCATACCCGGACCGACGTCGCGGAGACCGTCCTCCTGCACCTCTTGCGGGGCGCCGGTCCCCGCGGCCTGCGGGGGATCCTCCCCCTGAGCCCACCGTACGTGCGGCCTCTTATTTGCTGCTCGCGGGACGAGATCCGCGCCTTCTGCCGGGAGGAGGGGATCCCGTTCCGCGATGACCCGACCAACCAGGATACAAGACTCCTGCGAAACGCCATCCGCCTGGAGGTCCTTCCGATCTTGGAGAGGCACAACCCGCGAACCGAGGACGCCCTGGCCCGGGCGGCGGAGCTTCTGGCCGAGGCCGAGGAGGCCCTGAGTTGGACGGCCGACCTCGCGCACGCCGAGGTCTCCCGGCCGGACGGCCTCGATCTTGACCTGTTGCGAGGCCTGCCTCGTGGAGTCCAAGCCCTCGTCATCCGCCGGGCGGCCGAGGCCGCCGGGGGCGCGTTGGAACAGCGGCACGTCGAGGAGGTGCGGCAACGGATGGCGGGGGGCGAGGGAGAGGTCCATCTCCCCCGCGGACTGCGCGCCCGGATCGGGAACGGCGTGCTCGGCTTCGCCCGGGCCGACGCCCCATGCGGCCGCACGACGTGGGAGCTTCCGTCGGACGGAGTGGTGACGATCGAGGACCTCGGGTGGTCGTTTTGTCTTTCCCGAGTGCCGCGCCCGGAGAACCTTGTCCCGCCGAGCCCGTTTGTGGCCTACCTCGACCCCCGGCTCGTCCCGCCGCTTTTCGTGCGCACGCCCCACGCTGGGGACCGCCTGCGACCGCTGGGCCTGGGGGGCACGAAGAAGGTGAGCGACCTTCTCACGGAGGCGCGCGTCCCTCGCTGGGAGCGGGCGAGGTGGCCCCTTCTCTGCGACGGCCGAGGAATCGCCTGGGTTGTGGGGGTGCGGACGAGCGAGGATCATAAGGTCGTGATGGGGACGACGGAGGTACTGCGGGTGGAGGCGCGACGGGCATGACCACGTTCCTCCTGTTCGCGGGGACGTTCGCGGGGACAATCCTGTTCCTGATTGGAGTGCACGAGGGCGGGCACTTCCTCGCCGCGAAGCTGTTCGGGATCGCGGTCGAGGAGTTCGCCCTCGGGTTCGGTCCTGTCGTCTGGGCGCGGCGTCGCGGCGAGACGCGGTACAGTTTGCGGCTCCTGCCGCTGGGGGGATTCGTGCGCCTCGCCGGCGAGTCGGGGGAGACCGCGGAGATCCCGTTCGAGCGCACCTACTACGGGCGGCCGGCGTGGACGCGGTTCGTGCTGTCCCTGTTTGGGCCGCTCGCCAACGTCGTGCTCGCCGTGGCCGTGGTCGCGGGGGCGATCCTCGGGCTGGGGCTTCCCCGAACCCAAGTTGCCCGCCTTGTGCCGGGAAAGCCGGCGGAAGAGGTGCTCCAGGTGGGGGACGTGGTCCTCGCCGTGGGGGATCGG
>CAYSZC010000162.1:0-3002 GCA_964435345.1 uncultured Thermotogaceae bacterium | reverse complement strand
GAACCTCCGAATGGCGGCTCCAAAGGCCGCTGCCTTACCGCTTGGCTACGCCCTAGTTGCCGGAAGAGCATAGCCCGTACGCCGGCACTGGACAAGGGTTTTCCTAGCCGATACACCTCGCGTAGACTTCAGCAATGGTCCCTGACGGCTCGCGGTACCCACTCACGTCGAGGTGTGCGTGACGATCGTCCTCTTCTCCCTCCTCGGCCTCGCGTTGGGATCGCTCCCGTTCTCCGTCTGGGTAGGGAGAATCGCGGCGCGGGATGACATCCGCCGCCACGGCGACGGGAATCCCGGCGCCACCAACGCCTGGAGGGCCGGAGGCTGGCGGATCGGCCTGCTCGCCCTTGTCCTCGATGTGGCCAAAGGTGCCGCTCCCGTGGCGCTCGCCCGTGCCGTAGGGGGTCTATGGGGGTGGGGCCTCTTGCCCGTGGCGATGGCTCCGCTCTTGGGCCACGCGTTCTCGCCTTGGCTCGGTTTCCGGGGAGGAAAGGCGGTCGCGTCCACGTTCGGCGTGTGGTCTGCCCTTACCTACTGGGAAGTTCCGACGGTGCTCGGCCTGTCGTTCGCCCTTGTCCGCACCGCGCAGGCGGTGGATGCGTGGACGGTGGTTCTCTCATTCCCGATCGCAGCTGCATATCTCGTTCTCCGGCGATCCGAGCCGTGGTTTCTCGCCGCATTGGGGGCAAATCTCGCCCTCCTCGTCTGGACCCACCGCCGCGAGCTCTGTGTGCCGCCGCGGTGGCGTCCGAGGAAGGGATCCACATGACCTTTCTTGTCTCCCACGAGTGGAGCCTGGTTGTGTTCATGGCCGTGTTGGCTGCCATCTCCCTCACAAATCTGGTCGCGATGCGCCGGATTGGCAGGCACCGGTCGCTGTCCGAGTACCCCACGGTCTCCATTCTCATCCCCGCCCGGAATGAGGAACAGAACATCGTCGCCTGTGCGGAGTCGCTCCTCCAGCAGGACTATCCGGAGTTCGAGGTGATCGTTCTCGACGACGACTCCCACGACGGGACTAGGTCCCTCCTTCAAGGGCTTGGGGAGAGGTCGAGAGGCCGCCTGCGGGTCATCGTTGGCACGCCACTTCCCGCCGGCTGGCTCGGCAAGCACTGGGCGTGCCACCAACTCGCCCAGGCTGCCCAGAACGAGTTCCTCCTGTTCACGGACGCCGACACATTGCACCATCCGTCCGCAGTGCGTGACGCTGTCCAGACCCTTGCCGCCGAAAGGGCAGGCGCGTTGAGCGTCCTTCCCCGCCAGGAGGTGGGAAGCTGGGGCGAGATCCTCGTGATCCCGATCCTGTCGTGGGTCATCCACACGTTCGTCCCGTTTGTCCTTCCGCAGCGGCCCGCCGCCGCGGTGGGGCAGTTCATGCTCTTTCGCCGGACGGTGTACGCGGCGGTTGGCGGCCACGCCGCAGTCCGCACAGACGTCCTCGATGACCTTTCCTTAGCCCGCAACGTGCAAGGAGCTGGCTTCGGCTGGGCGTTCCTCGATGGATCGATGCGGGTGACGACGCGGATGTACCGAGGGTGGAAGGAGACAGCGCGCGGGCTGGCGAAGAATCTGTTCCCCGTGTTCGGCTACAACGTGCTTCTGTTCCTGTTCGTGTGGACGTGGCTCTTGTGGTTGGCCTGGCAGCCACTGCTCGTCCTCTCACTGCGATTCATCTGGAACACGGTGCCTGAGGAGATTGTCCTCCCTGCGGCGGCGACGATCGGGCTGTCCCTTCTCACGTGGACCCTTTCTGCAGTGCGGTTTCGGCTGCCTCTCATTCAGGTCCTCCTCTACCCGGTGACGGTCCTTCTTGTGACGGGGATTGCGCTCCGGTCACTTGCCTGGCACCTTCGCCGGAAGGGCACGTGGAAGGGGCGGAGCATCCACGTTGAGCGCTGACCCCGCTTACCGTCCGAACAGGATCCGCCAGCTCGCTTTGAGATCTTCGCAGGTGGTTCCTGTCGGGACACGGATCGCCACGAAGTAGCTCCGTTCGCGAACCGGGTCAACCTGCGCATCGCCGCTCGTATTGAGGAACGGGTTGCTTGCCCCGATCGTCACCTGCTCGTTCGTCCACGTGATGAGTCCCCGGATGAGGTCAGGCGTCACCACCAGCCCTTCGAGGAGCTTCGACAGGCGCTGCACGGCATACACCTCGCCCGAGATGAGCCCGAGGATCCGCACCCGCACAGTTACTCCGGGCTTGTCGTCACCGTCCTGATCGAACACACGGGGGTCGTCAGCATAGGCAGGGAGAGGGTCGTTGATTGGGTCGGCGAGCCGTGCCCCGTGCACCTCGGTCGGCCAGGACCAGATAAACCGCCACCCGTCGGGCGTGGGTTCAAGCACCGCCTCTCGTTCCACGGTCCCGAGCGACCTGAGGAACGCCTCAGGGATCTCCGTGGTGACCAGGCTCGTCCCGTCGTCGGTGTCGGCCAGGCAATGGGTTTCGCGCACGGTGACAACATCCCCCGTCTGCCTCATCTCCACGAGGAGGATGAGGGTCGTAGTGCGGGTGCGCTGACCGACAAACGGGTAGACGACGATATCCGAGGTCACCTGCATTACAGCCCATGTCCCGGTGAGGTCAAACGGAGGGAGTTCCTCCCCGCTCCCCAGCAGGGCGAATCCCGTGGTCACCACCAGGGTCGTCACCATTCTGGCGAGCATTTTCACGGTTCTCTCCTCGCTCTCGCGTCAGTCCGGCCCTCAGGCCTGTCGTAATCGCTCATTTTACCCGTTCGTCGCGGACGATCCGGCCGTCCTGGATCGAATAGCTCAGTCCACCCGATCCGTAGTCGAGCTCGATATAGGTCGCCGTCATCGAGTCGAACATGCCGGCGGTGATCCCCCACATCAGGAGCACCACCAGGCTCCCGAAGGCGACGATGGCCACCATCAGGGCGGTGCGGGCCCTATGCCGCAGGAGATTCCGCCACGCCATGCGCAGCACGGTCTTCATGCCGCACCGAGCTTACACGCGAGCAGCCTGTGTGCCAGTA
>CAYSZC010000161.1:0-3006 GCA_964435345.1 uncultured Thermotogaceae bacterium | reverse complement strand
CAATGATCGCGTCCCACCAGCGCTCAAGTTCCGCAAGGAGCCGCGCTTTACCCATGGTCTCCACCTCCCCGACAACGGGTGCGGACCCCGATGGTCCTTTTCCCGTCTTCTCGCTCGGCGAACTCCCGGACCACCCTGAACTTGAGCGCTGGACTGTACCTTACGTTCCGCGTGCTCACGCTACCCCTCCTTGAGCCCCCGGGCCTGCCTGTTGCAGGCAGGGAGGTTATACCCGAAGGTCGGTTAGTCGTCCTGGCGGTTCCGCTTCAGGGGCGCACATCAGTACTTCTGGATCTCCTCCGGGCTGGTCGGTTCGCTCACCGGCTTCTCACCCCAGCTCTACGATCGTGACCCCGTCGCCGCCCTCCTGGGGCGGGGCGAGACGGAACCCCTTCACGTAGGGGACCCGTCTCAGGTACTCGTGGAGAGCCTGGCGCAGCGCCCCGGTGCCCTTGCCGTGGACGATGCGCCCGGTGGCGATCCCGGCGCGGAGGAGCCGATCGAGCCAGACCGTGACCTCCCGCTCGGCCTCGACCACGGTCAGCCCGCGCACGGAAAGCTCGATGCTCACTTGCTCCACGTGGGAGAGCGTGGGGCCGGCCGGCCGCGGCGCGGGCACGGGCTCGGCCGGTTCGAGGTCCGATGCGGGGATCTCCACGCGCCGACCCCGCACCTCGACTTCGACCCGCTCCCCGTCGGCCCACAGGACCGTTCCCACCGTCCCGGTCGAACGCACCCTCACCGTCGCCCCTTCTTCGATCTTGAGCGGACGTCCCGGCTTAACGGGAGGCGCCGGAACCTCGGCGGCGATTTCTTCCACCCGGCGCAGGACCGTCCGCCGCTCCTCGGCCGACTGGGCGGCCCGGGCCTGGGCGATCAGATCGGAAAGCTCTCTCCGCGCCGCGCGGATCTCCCCCTCCAGCCGCATCAGCTCCTGCCCGAGCGCCCCCGCCTTCTTCTCCTTCAAGGCGAGGAGGCGCCGCTCGTAGTCCTGGCGCAACCCCTGGGTGACTTCCCTCTCCAGTTCCAGATTCGCCCGCAGCCGCCGGGCCGCGCCCCGCTCCCGCTCGAGCTCTTCGATGATCTCCTCGGCCCGGATCTCCCCCGCCGTGAACGAGCCCCGGGCCCGGTCCACCAGTTCCTTGGGGAGCCCCAGTCGCTCGGCGATGATCAGGGCGCACGACCTCCCCGGAACTCCCTCTTGAACGCGGTACGTGGGGGACAGGGTCTCCAGGTCGAACTCCATCGAGCAGGACAGGACGCCGGGGTGGGACACGGAGAAGTGCTTCAACGGCGTGAGGTGGGTCGCCACCGCGGCAGCCGCCCCGATCTCTAAAAGTCGCTCCAGAATCGCCAACCCCAGCGCCGCCCCTTCCTGAGGGTCGGTCCCCGCCCCCAGCTCATCCAGGAGCACGAGCGTGCGCTCGTCGGCCTCCCGGAGGATTCCCACGATGTTCGTCATGTGAGAGGAGAACGTGGACAGACTCTGCTCGATGGACTGCTCCTCCCCGATGTCCGACCGCACCGTGGGAAACACGGAGAGCACGGTGCGCGAGGAAGCGGGGATCGGGATCCCGCTCTGGGCCATCAAGGTGAGCAGGCCGATCGTCTTGAGGAGCACGGTCTTCCCGCCCGTGTTGGGGCCGGTGATCACCGCGACCCGTCTTGCCGCCCCGAACCGGATCGTCACCGGCACCGCCCGCTCCCCAAGGAGGGGATGCCGTGCCTCGACAAGCTCGACCCGCCCGTCCTCGGCGAGCGCGGGGAGAGCCCCCCGCACCGCTTGGCCGTAGCGGGCCCGGGCGTACAGGCAGTCGAGCCGGGCGAGGGTGGCGAGGTCCCGCCGCAGGCAGGTCTCCTCGTGGAGGAGCCTTGCCGCAAGCTCGGACAGGATCCGCAGCCGTTCGCGCCGGATCTCGTCGTCCGCCTCGCGCAGCCGGTTGTTGAGCTCCACGACGGGTGCCGGCTCGGCGAACAAGGTCTGGCCGCTCGCCGAGGTCTCGTGGACCACGACCGACGCCCCGCGGGCCCCGGTCTTCAGGGGGACCACGAACCTCCCCCCGCGCTGGGTCACCACTGGTTCCTGGACGATGTCGCGGTTCCGGTCCAGGAACCGGCGCAGGGCCTCGGTGATCCGGTCCACGAGCCCGCGCCGCTCCCGAGAAAGCTCCCGCAGCTTGGGGGTGGCGTCGTCGCGGATCTCCCCGCGCTCGTCCACGGCCCGCCAGATCGCCCGGAGGAGGTCGGTCTGGTCGGAGATCCTCTCCCCGAGCGCGGTGAGCCCGGGCAGCCGCGAGGTGGCGAGGGACTGGCGGACCTCGGCGGCCGCGGTCAGCGTCGCGGCGACGGTGAGGAACTGCTCCGGGGCGAGGCTCCCGTGGTCCCGGGCCTCGGCGAGGAGCGGGGACAGGTCGTGAATCCCTCCCAGGGAAAACCCGTCCCGCACCGCCTCTTCCATCTCCCCAAGGAGTGCGAACTCCCGGACGAGCGCTTCCCGATCGGCGTGCGGCCACAGGGCCTGCACGGCCTCGACCCCGAGCGACGACGCGGCGAACGCGGCCACCTGGCCGAGGACTTTCGCGAGCTCGAGGTCCCGCGCGGTGCGGGGGTTGACCACCTCGCGCGATGCGTCGTCCGGCGCAGCAGGAACCATGCTGGCTACTATATCCGCTCCGTTCCCGGCTTCGCTAGCGGCCTGTGTGCCAGTAGCCCGCTGAGCCTTCGGCCACGCGGACAAGATCGGATCCCCGCGGTTGGATGCAGCCTCACCGCAGAGACGCAGAGATCGCAGAGGAGTCTTGGAGCGAACATCCATTCGGTTTGGGATTGGGATTCAATTTCAGAACCGATTTTCTCCGCGTCCTCTGCGTCTCGGCGGTGAACGAACCCCATGAACTTCGCCTTGCGAGAGAGCGGGAATCCGTGAGCCGAAGGTCCGCGTGCCACGGGTCCGCGGCCCCCGGGGTTCCCACACGGGCTGCTAGAACAGGATTGGCGCGCTCATTA
>CAYSZC010000160.1:0-3021 GCA_964435345.1 uncultured Thermotogaceae bacterium | reverse complement strand
AGAGGGAGCGACAGGGATGCGGGCTGGTCAGCCTCACCCCACCCTCTCCCCCCTCGGGGGGAGAGGAGAAGGAGAGGGGGGCGTCCGTAGTGAGGGGAACTGCGTAGGGGAGAGGGCATGCCTACCATGACAGGACAACAGAGGCGGTGGATCCCACACAAGCTGCTAGAACGCCTCGGCTAATCCAGGCCCGTAGTGCCACATCGCCTCGTCGTAAGGTGGTTACTGCCTTCTGTCCTACGTTCTTCCCGAACCTGGTTTCAAAGTCGGGTCAGGGGAGGATGCACCCGCGGTCTCGTTAGTCGTCCCGGTGGTTCCGCTTTAGGGGCGCACCTCACGATCTCTTGGCGCACCAAGATCCACAGCTTGACATCTCGCGCTTGAGAAGTAGCATCTATGTGCGTGAGTCATCTATGCGCGAATGGCGAACACCCGGGATGCTGCGAGCGACCCCACGCCCACGAAGGGCGGGAGTGCTGTCCGCCCGGGGGCGCGCGGGTGCGGGGGTTCACCCATTGCTGGCTCCTCCTCCAGCTCGCCCAGGGGCCATCTCACGGCTACGAGCTCTTGGAGCGGATGACGGAGGCGGAAGAGGCGCTCGGGACCGACCCCGGGTTCCTGTACCGCACCCTGCGCGGGTTCGAGGAGGAGGGCTTGGTCCGCTCGTCGTGGGACACCACCGGCAGCGGACCGGCCCGGCGCGTGTACGCGATCAGCGACCTTGGCTGGGAACGCCTCCAGGGGTGGGCCGCGCACCTGCGTCGCACCCAACACCGGCTCGACCGGTTCTTGTTGGATTACGAGGCCCTGATGAAGGGCCAAGGAGGTGAAAACGATGCACGGACACCCTCACCATCCGCACGGCCACGCTAGGGCCCACGCCTTCAGCCGTGGCTGGAGTTCCTGTTGCTGTGGCTGCGGCTGCAGCTGTTGTTGCTGCGGCGAGCCGCCCCACCACGGGGACGGGTGCTGTGACTCCGGGACCCCCGGCCACCACGAGAGCGGGGGCTGCGACGTGGGTTCACGGGTCGGCTTCCACCGCCGGTTCACCGGGCGCGACGAGGTGCTCGCCAGGCTCGAGGCGTACCTCGCCGAGCTTCGCGCCGAAGCGAAGGCAGTGGAAGAGCACATCGCCGAGTTCAAAAAGGCTCGCTAGAAGAAGAGCCCCCGGGAAGGGGGCTCGTGGAACCGAAAGAAACGGGGCGGCCCTTGGGCCGCCCCCCGTTATCGTCACCGCAGAACGCGGGGATTGCTCGACCGATGTGTCCGCGCACACTTCTGACAATAGACCGGGCGATCCGTCTTGGGCTCGAATGGGAGCTCCTCGATCTTGGTGCCGCAGTCCGCGCAGGTGAGCCCCAAGTGGCTCACGTTGAACATCTTGCGCCGCTCGTAAGTCATCTTCGCCTCCTTACCGTAGGCCGACAGGAAAACCCTCGAACCAACGATGGCCCTAGTGTACACCGTTTCATCCACGTTGCCACTGCGCATGTCCGGCCCGCGGATGCTCCCGATCCCGCATAACCTGCAAACCGCGATCAGCCTCGGCCCTTGTGTTGCCGGATCTGCTTCGTGTCGTACGGATGAACGTTGACCCTCCGCCTCGACACTGGCCCCACACCCGGGCCGGAATCAGGGGCTCGGCTGACGCGTATCGCGGTGGGCGCTTCTCTGGGGAGATCATCGGGCGTCCCTTCGGGTGTCACGGCGCAGTCCGCTACGGGACGGCTGGCCGGCCTGCATCTTGGCATCGCGGGCAGTAGTCGGTCTGCACCTCGTCGTGAAGGATCTCGGCAATCACGGTTCCACACTTCAGGCATGGGGAACCCCTCCGCCCGTGCACGTAGAGGAAGTCCCGGACCTCTCGCTCGAATAAGGCGTCCTTCGTCCGCGCCCTGATCTCCGAGATCGCCCAGCGCAGGGTCTCCGGGATCGCCTGCCACAACCGGGCCACCTCGTCCGCGGCCAGAGTGTGGGAGTAGCGGACGGGCGAGAGCTTGGCCCGGAACAGGATCTCGTCGGCGTAGGCGTTCCCGATCCCGGCGATCAGGGCTTGGTCCGTGAGGATTCGTTTGAGCTGGCGGCGCTTCCCCTGGATCAACCGTCGAAACGCTTCTGCGGTGAACTCGTCCGACAAGGGTTCCCAACCCAGTTTCCGCAACGGCTCGGCTGTGAGCGGATCGGGGACCGCCCACGCCGCGGCCAGGCGCGGGGACCGACCCTCGATCAGCCGCAGGTCGGTTCCGTCGTCGAAGGACAGGCGGAGGTCGGTGGCCGAGGAGGGCGTGTACCCGTGCGGACCGTGCCACAGCCAGCCCCACCGCATGAGGTGAACGAGGAGATGGGTTTTTTCAGCGAACGAGAAGACGAGGTACTTCCCCCGACGACCGATTGTGCAGAGTTCCTTCCTGACCAGACCTGAAACGCTCGGCGCCCCGGTCCGGACGAGGTCGGGCCGGTTCACCTCGACCCCCCGAACCGTGCGGCCCACGATCCGGGGGGTGAGGATGTCTCTTACGACCTCCAGGTCGGGGAGCTCGGGCAACTCACCCCCCCCGAGCCGAAGAAGAACAGGAACCCGCGGCCGCACGGGACGGCGCACGGAGTGGGACATGCCCGCGAGACCCTGAGGTGCGGCTGGCACAGGGAGATCCAGCACGGTTTGAAGAGCGGCAGGAACAGGAAGAAGCAGCAGTCCCGTCTCTGCGCGATCTTCACATGGATCTCGGCCTCCCTGCTTGTGGTCGTGACCACGATCTTGTAGAAGCCCAATGCGACCTGCGCTCCGGCGAGGTCCTTTTGGTCCCACACGATCCTCGTGCCCGCGTCCACAGGGGTTGGGTACGTGAACGCGTACACCACGCCGCCGCCGAACGCCTCGACCCTCCATCCCGTGATCAGCGCCCTCGCCTGGCAGCAACAGCCGCAGAAGATCCCCCACGGGATCACGAGTTCGATCAGGATCGGCTCCCCCGCCCAGAACGTCGCGTAGCAGGGAGGCGCGGGGGGAGGAGGGGGACA
>CAYSZC010000159.1:0-3027 GCA_964435345.1 uncultured Thermotogaceae bacterium | reverse complement strand
CGTGTATCGGGACAGCCTCGGCGCGGCGTTGGACGCCGCGGCGGAGGCGATCGAGCCGGGGGATGTGGTGGCGTGTTTCGGTGCGGGGGACATATGGAAACTCGCGCGGGAGATGGCGCGCGGGCTCTCCTACGGATCCTAGGGGATCTCCCGGGTGAGCTCCGGGTCGAGGAAAGCCTCGCCCCGTACACCACGTTCCGGATTGGCGGGAAGGCGCTCGCCCTGTACCGGCCGGCCGTGGAGGACGCCTTGGCCGAGGCGGTGGTCCGGGCCCGCGCCCATGGATTCCCCTGGCTGGTGCTGGGCGGGGGATCGAAGCTCCTCATCCCTGATCGGGGGTTCCCCGGTCTGATCCTCGCCACGGGAGGGTTGCGGGCCTGGCACGAGGGAGAGGGGGTGTTGCGGGTCGGGGCCGGCGTGCCGCTGGCCAAGGTCGCCCGGCGCGGGGCGTGGCGGCTGGCGGGGATCCCGGGAACGGTCGGCGGGGCGGTGGCGATGAACGCGGGGACGAGGCACGGGGCGATCGCCGACCAGGTCGCGTGGGTGCGGGCGTTGCTGCCGAGCGGGCGCGTCCACACGTTTTCCCCGGACGAGTGCGGCTTCGCCTATCGGGACTCGCTGTTTCGCCGGCTGCGCCTTCCGGTGCTCGAGGTCGGCCTGCGTCCGCTGGCGCGCCAGGACCTGGGTTCGTTTCTCGTCGAGCGCGAAAAGAGCCAGCCTCTACACCTGCCTTCGGCCGGGTGCGTCTTTCGCAATCCTCCGGACGGGCGGTCCGCGGGATGGCTGATTGATCAGGCAGGCCTGAAGGGAGCACGGGTAGGCGATGCCGTGGTGTCCGAGAGGCACGCCAATTTCATCTGTAACCTCGGCCGGGCCCGGGCGTGCGAGGTCCTGGAACTGGTGGACCAGGTGCAGGATCGGGTGGCGCATCGGTTTGGCGTTTGGCTTCGGTTGGAGCTCGAGGTCGTGAGTGAGTGACCCGGGCGACCAGGCTCGGGTGCCTTGTTTGCTCCGTCCTCATCGTCCTTTACGCCGCTTTGCGCTGGGGAGGATGGTGGCGGGTGGAGGAGGTTCGCGTCTCCCCAACGCGCTACTTCGCGACCGAACAGTTGACAGGGATTCTGCTTGGTGCTAATGTACTTCGATTACAAACGGGGGAAATCGCCGATTTGATTCAGCGCGACCCCCGTGTTTTAGATGTGACGATCCGGGTTAGCCCGCCCAGAAAGCGGGTGGAAGTGGAGATTAAAGAGAGGGAACCAGCGGTGCAGGTACGACTGCAAGGGGGAACGGCGGTCTGGGTGGATGCCGAGGGGGTCATCCTCGCGCCGGCCACGGCGCCTGCTGTGGCGGGGGCCCGGAAGGACGGCGATCGGGTGGCCCCGGAAGCGGTGGCGGCGGCCCAGGCGGTGACCCGGCTCGATCCTGCCCTGCGGGCGCGGTTTCCGACGTTCGACATTTCTGATCCCACCAATGTCACAGCCAAGGGAGACGGTTCCCCGACCCTGCTGTTTGGGGAGATTAGCCAACTGGGGGACCGACTTGCTATCCTGGGGGAGCTATGGGCGCAGGGACTGCTTGCCAAGTACGCCACGGTGGATTTTCGAGTGAGCGACGAGGTGATCCTGAAGCGGAGGCGATGAAGGTGGTGGTCCAATGAGGCGGGAGCGGCTGGTGGTGGGGTTGGATGTGGGCACGACCAAGGTGGCCTGTCTGGTGGCCAACGTGGTCGAGGAATACATTGAGGTCATCGGTCTGGGGACTTCTCCGTCTCGGGGGTTGGAGAAGGGCGTCGTGGTGGACATCGGTCGCACGATCCAGTCCATCCGCAAGGCGGTCGAGGAAGCGGAGAACATGGCCGACGTGCGGATCCAGAGGGCCTACGTGGGCATCGCCGGGAAGCACATCCGATCCCTCAACAACTCGGCGACGGTGTCCATCACCCGGCCCGATCGGATCATCACCGCCGAGGACGTGCGGCGGGTGGTGGAGGCGGCGCGGACGATGCCCCTATCCCCCGACGTGGATCTCATCCACGTCATCCCGCGCCAATACATCGTGGATGGCCAGGAAGGGATCACCGACCCGGTCGGCATGACCGGGACGCGGCTCGAGGTGGATGTCCACATCGTGCTCGGATCGGTGACCGCGGTGCACAACCTGGTGCGGTGCGTGGAGGCGGTGGGGATCAGCATTGCCCAGATCGTCCTTGAGCCGTTGGCCTCGGCGATGGCCGTCCTCTCTTCGGCGGAAAAAGAGCTAGGGGTGGTGCTCCTCGACTCCGGCGGCGGCACGACCGACATCTCCGTGTTCCGCGGCGGAGACATCTGGTTCTCGAAGACGATCCCCATCGCCGGAGAGCACATCACCAACGACGTCACCGTCGGCTTGCAGACCCCGATCGAAGAAGCCGAGCGGATCAAGAAACAGTACGGGACGTGCCTTGTGGACTCGGTAGGGGATGACGAGAAGATCGAGGTGGCTACGATCGGGGGAGAGGGCACGAAGCAGGTCTCCCGGAAGAAGCTCTCCAAAGTTATCGAGCCACGGGTCGAGGAGATCCTCGATCTGGCGATGCAGGAGGTCGAGGACGCCGGCTACCGCGAGCTGATCCCGGCAGGGATCGTGATCACCGGGGGGACGGCCCTCCTGTCGGGGATGGCGGAGTACATCGAGCGGCGCTACGGGACGCCGTCCCGCGTGGGGAGCCTGCCGCAGGGGATTCACGGCTTGCGTGACATCGTGGAGTCGCCGATCTACGCCACCGGGATCGGGCTCCTCAAGTACGCCGTGGAAACCCGGGACTTCGTGCCGAGCAAGCGCTCCCGGGGCGGGAAGGGCATGCTGGGGAAACTGTTCGGGTGGTTCCGCAAGTTCCTGCGGGGGTGAGCGGGGTTGACGACTGTTGACATGAGCTGTATATTACAGGCATGAGCAGAAAGAAGCTGTCAACCTGGGCCGCAGAGCGGGGCGTCCACTACCGGACGGCCCTCGCTTGGGTGCGGGGCGGGATCATGCCCGTACCGA
>CAYSZC010000158.1:0-3037 GCA_964435345.1 uncultured Thermotogaceae bacterium | reverse complement strand
GGGCCGGGCAGGGCGCTACGCTCCCCGGTATGATCGAGCGTGCAGCGTAGGGTGGATCGGTACCTCGCGCGGGAGATCGTGCCGCCTTTTCTCGTGGCGATCCTTGCCTTCCTCGTGTTCATCGGGCTGCAGCTCGTGATCTCCCTTTCCGACACGGTGTTCGCTCGCGGGGCTGGCGCGGCCGAGCTGCTTCGTCTGGTCCTGTACAAGCTTCCTACTTTGTTCACGTACGCCATCCCCGCCGCGGCGCTGCTTGCCACGTTCCTCGCCCTGGGGCGCCTCGCCGCGGATCGGGAACTCCTCGCGTTCCAGGCCCTCGGGTACTCGCTGCGGCGGCTGACCGTCCCGTTCCTCCTGTTCGGCGCCCTCGTGAGCGGGGTCTCGTTCACGCTGGGGGAGTTCGCCGTTCCCTCGGCCGAGGCCGCCTACCGCCGTGAGCTCCTCGCGCTGATCTACCGGGGAGCGCTCCCGCGGGTCCAAGAAGCGGTGTTCTTCCGCGGTCTCTACGGGGAGACGTACTACGTGGAGCGGCACGAGGGGGACAAGCTGGAAGGGATCCTCGTGTTCGACCTCACCGGGCGAATCTACCCGGTGGAAGGGCGGTTCCCAACGGTGATCACCGCCCGCGAGGGGCGGTTCCAAGAGGGAACGCTCGAACTCACCGGGGGCCGGGTGCTTCGGTTCGCCCCGGACGGAGGGCTCGCGGAACTCGTGCGCTTCGAGCGGCTCACCGTGGAGGCGGGGGAGGACCTTCGGCGGGCCGTCCTGGGGGGGAAGACCGCGACCGAGATGTCGCTTCGGGAGCTTGGGGAGCGAATCGAGCTCCTGCGCCGGTCCGGGCTCGACCCGCGATCGCTCGTGGTGGAGTACCACTCGAAGATCGCCGTGGCGGTGGCGGCGTTCGTGTTCGTGTTGTTCGGGGCCCCCCTGGGGATTCTCCTCGGGCGACGGGGCCGGGCGGCCGGGGCCATCGCCGGGTTCCTCCTCGCCGCCGCTGCTCAGGGGATGTTCGTGTGGGCCCGTACGATGGCCCTGCGTGGCGTGATCCCGGCGTACCTCGGCGCGTGGCTCCCCCACCTTGCGTTCGGGTTCCTGGGGCTACTTCTGCTCATCACCCTCGATCGCCCCCGGCTACGGGGGCTCCTCCCGCTCCTGTTCCTCCTCGCGCTGGGCGATCTCCAGGCCGTGGCCGTGCCGCCGTTCTCCGAGATCCGCGCCGACGAGCTCGTAGTGGCGGATGGGGCGACCTCCATCGAAGGGCGAGGGGTCCGCGCCGAGTTCGGCGCGTACGTCTTGGAAGCCGAGACGCTCTACGCCCGCGAAGAAGCGGGAGGGTGGGCGATCGAGGCCGCGGGCGCGCTCCTCTCCTCTACGGACGGGGAGTTGCGCGCGACGCGTCTCTCGGCTCGCCTCGGCCCGGGGGGGGAGTTGGGCACGGTGACCGCACACGGGTTCAGCGGGAAGTCCACGTTCCAGGGACCGGAGAAGGCAGAGACGATCCTCTTTTCCGGGGAACGCGGGGAGGCCCAGTTTGCCTTGGGCGAACTCGCGCGCGTGGAGGCCCACGGGGTCCGGTTCACCACCTGCCCGTGCTTCCCGAGCGCCCCGTATGCCGTCGAGGCCCAGGAGTTCGTGCTCCTCCCCGAGCAGTGGCTGTACGCCCGTTCGATCGTCGTGACGTCGTTCGGCATCCCGGTGGGGTGGCTCCCGTTCTACGTGGCCCGGCTGGGAGAGGAGGCGTCCCCGTTGTTCCCCCAGATCGGGAGGGTGGGAGAGGACTGGTTCCTGCGCTGGGCGATCCCATGGACCTTCGGGGAAGGGATGGCCGGAGCGGTCGGCCTCACGTGGTACCCCGGCACGGGGCAGCTCGACCCCTCGCTCCAGACGACGTGGGAAGACGGGACCCTAGCCCTGACCCCAACGACCCTGCGCCTCCGGGTCGCAGGACGGTGGGCGCCCGGCCCGTGGCGGGCCGGACTCAACCTCTCCCCGACCGCCCGGGCGGCCGACCTCTCCGGGGAAGCATGGGGCTGGAATTGGTCCGCGGCGTGGGGGCGGAGCGAACGGGGGGAGAAGGTCTACGAGCGACTCCCGGAGGTCTCCCTGACCCGCGTGGAGAAGGATTGGCTCGGCGGAACCCTGACGTTCCGGGTCTCGGGGGGGAACTTCAGGGAGGGGGACACGGCCGGGTGGCGCCTGGGCCTAAACCTCGGCTGGTCCCGAGTCTGGCAGCTCGGCCCGTTCTCGCTCACGGCCCCCTGGTCGTTTGCCTTCGCCCAATACCCGGCGGAGGAGCGGATCGTCTGGTCGTTTTCGCCGGGGCTCTCCCTCGGGGGGATATCCCTGGCCTACAGCGGACGGTGGGGAATCGGCCGTTCGCCGTTCCAGTTCGACGCCGACCCGCCCCAGAGCCAGATCACGGCTGCGTTGTCCGCACGCACGGGAGGGTGGCAGCAACGGATCTCCTGGGGGTGGGATCTCACGGCGGGGGCGTCGCTCCCGCTCACGTGGAGCGTATCTGGATCCGGCTTCTCCTCCGCCCTATCCTTCACCTTCCCTCTGTCCGTCGCCCGAGCGCGGTGGTCATTCACCGTGAGGCATGCCCCCGGCCTTCTCACCGTGGTGGGTGGCCTCCGCGGGCCCTGGCAGTGGGAGGACACGCTCGTCAAAGCCCAGTGGTCCGGGGACAGGATCTCTGTCTTCGCTGGAGCGCGGGTGGGAATGGCCCCGCTCGACCTGGCCCGGCTTGCGCTAAGCCTGGACTGGGATGTTGTTCCGGACTGGACGTTCTCCGCCGCGGTCGAGTACGACGCCCGAGCGGGCCGCCTGGTGCAGCTCGAGGGGAGCGCGTTCCGCTCCTTTGCCGGGTGTCTCCGGATCGGCCTCGCCGCCGGCCTGGGCGGGATCCGGCTCATGATCGAGGTCCCGGCGTTCCCTCAGGCCAGGATCCGGTTCGCCCCTCTCGACGAGGGGCTGCGCCTCGGGGAGTAGCGGCCGCTGGGCAAGCCCGACGGATCTCACCGCAGAGCGCGCAGAG
>CAYSZC010000157.1:0-3052 GCA_964435345.1 uncultured Thermotogaceae bacterium | reverse complement strand
TGCGTAGGGGAGAGGGCATGCCTACCATGACAGGACAACAGCGGCGGTGGTCCTCACACAGGCTGCTAAGATGCGATGCCTGCTACCATCCATGCGGCAGGCCTCTATAATGGAGCGTGGAGCTATCGCGGCATGCTAAGGACATGCTCCGTGAACGAGCGATTCCTGAGGACTGGATGTGGCGGACGGTTCGCACCCCTGACCGGTGCGAAGAAAGCACGGAGGGGACTACCCACTACATCAAGGCAATTTCTGAACAGGAGGGCCGATTCTTACGCGTGGTGGTCAATACGCACGTCCGACCGAACCAGATCGTGACCCTGTTCTTCGATAGGCGGCTAGGGAGGCAGAGATGAGGTTGAAGTTCGACAAGGAAAGCGACGCCCTGTACTTCCGGCTGGACGAATCCCGCGTTGTCGAGTCCGAGGAGGTACGGCCCGACGTCATCCTGGATTTCGATGAGAGAGGGTATGTCGTTGGAGTCGAGATCCTGCACCTAAGTAGGCGCGTTTCGCCCGAGCAGCTCAAGGTCTTGCAGTTCGAAACAGCCTGACAAAGAACCCTCGGCGTCGGGCGCTACGTCGGAGTGTCCTTCGAGGGCGGCTTGTGGCGGCCCAGCATACATCCCGCGCCCGTTCGAACCGGGCGCCACAGGCAAGTTCGCTGGCAGCTGGTTCCTCAGGACTCGGCCAATCAGGAGGCGGGGTTGCGGATAAGCGATCTTGGCGAGTTGCCGCTCATCGAACGGCTGGCGCGGATCGTTGGCCGGACCCGACCGGACGTCGTCGTGGGGATCGGCGACGACACGGCGGCCCTCGACCTCGGAGGGAAGGACCTCGTCCTCCTCACCGTGGATAGCCAGGTCGAGGGCGCCCACTTCCTACGGGATCGCACCCCCGCTCGGTCCCTTGGCAGACGTTTGCTCGCCGTAAACCTGAGCGACATTGCCGCGATGGGCGGGCGCCCCACCCACGCCCTCGTCTCCCTCGTACTTCCGTCCGAGCTCGAAGCGGAGTGGCTTGAGGAGATCTATCAGGGGATCGGGGAGGAGGCCGATCGGTTCGGGGTGGCGGTGGTGGGGGGCAACGTGGCCCGCTCGCCAAGCGGAATCGTGCTCGACCTCGCTCTCGTCGGCCAGGTGGCGCGGGATCGGGTTCTCACCCGGGGCGGGGCCCAGCTTGGGGATGCGGTCCTCGTCACCGGCTCGCTCGGCGTGGCCGCGGCTGGGCTGGCCCTGATCGAGCGCCCCGAGCTTCGCCTGCCGCCGGCCGAGCGCGAGACGTTGACCGCCCGGCACTTCGTCCCGATCCCCCGCGTACGAGAAGGATCCGTGATCGCCGCCTCCGGCCTCGCCACCGCAATGGTGGACCTGTCCGACGGCCTCGGAAGCGACATCGGCCACGTGTGCGACCGAAGCGAGGTCGGCGTCAGGATCTATACGGAAAAGCTGCCGATCCCGCCCGCTGTCCGGCGCGTGGCCGAGCTGACCGGGCAGACCCCGTGGGAACTCGCCTTGTTCGGCGGGGAGGATTTCGAGCTGTGCTTCACTGCCCCTGCGTCTGCGGCGGAGACCATCGCCGATCGAGTCGTCAAGGAAACAGGCACCCCGGTTGCCATGGTCGGGGAGATCCTGGCCGCGGGTTCCGGCCGGCGGCTGGTGCTCCCGAGCGGGCAGGAAGTCCTGTTGGAGCCGAAAGGCTGGCGTCACTTCTGAGGCGGTTGCGGCATCGGCGTCATCCCCTATAATCCTCGCGGGGTAACTGGGGGAGCCCGCAGAGGGCTGAGAGGAGGTGCCAACCTCGACCCCGGAACCTGACCTGGGTAATACCAGCGGAGGAAAGGTTCCCCGTGCCGCGGCCGAACTGCCTTGCCGGCCACCCCGCGCCCAACGCGGGACTTCCCTACACCCCACATCACTCCGGTCTCGGACCGGTGGAACGAGGAGGGGGAGGGTGAAGAACACCGAGTCAGGGAGGGCCGTGGCCGCTAAACGGATCCTTATCGTGGCGTCCGGGCAGCTCGCGGACGCGAGTCTCCTACGGGCGCTCGCTGTCCGCGCGGACCGCGTCGTGGCCGCGGATGGGGGGCTTCAGCACCTGGTGCAGGTCGGCCTGACCCCCCACGTCCTGATCGGCGACCTCGACTCGCTCGATGGTCCCCCTCCGCCAGGAGCGGAGGTCCACCAAAACCCGCGGGAGAAGGACGCCACGGACCTCGAACTCGCCCTCGACTACGCCGTTGCCTTGGCGCCGGAGGAGATCCACCTCTGCGCGGCGCTGGGGGGCCGGCTGGACCACGCCTTGGCGACGGTCCAGCTCCTGGCGCGGTTCGACCTCCCGATCGTCCTCCACCACCCACCCGAGACCCTGTACCTGGTGGCCCGCCGCCAGGAAGTCCCGGCCCGTCTGGGAGATCGCGTCTCGCTCCTTCCGCTCACGGAGGAGGCACGGGGGATCACTACCCACGGGCTTCGCTACCCGCTGGCCGGGGCCACGCTCGCGCGGGCCTCGACCCGCGGCGTCTCGAACGAGGTGGTGAGCCTCCCCTGCAGGGTGGAAGTGAGCGAGGGGAAGCTCCTCCTCGTCCACGGTCCGATGGCCTGAAAGGCGGTTCGGATGAAGAAAAAAAGGAGGTTCGGATGAAGAAGTTTCTGCTGCTGCTGTTGTGCGTCGTGTCGCTCACGCACCTCGCGTGGGGGACGGAACTCGTGGTGTACACCTACGACTCGTTCGTCGCCTGGGGGCCGGCCCTGGCGATCAAAGAGGCGTTCGAGAAAGCTCACCCCGGCGTAACCCTCGTGTGGATCGCCACGCGCGACTCCTCAGAGATGCTCGCCCGCGTCATCGCCGAACTCGAGCTCGGGCTCCCCACAGCCGACGTGTTCGTCGGATTGGCCGACGTCGAGGTGCCCCGGGCCCTGGCCCGGAACGTGTTCCGGCCCCTGGCGCCCGAGCGCCTGGCCCACCTCGCCGACGTGCCCGCGGACCTGCGGATCGGCGACGATGCGTTCGTCGTCCCCTTCGACTACGGCTACATCACGCTCGTCTACGAC
>CAYSZC010000156.1:0-3055 GCA_964435345.1 uncultured Thermotogaceae bacterium | reverse complement strand
TGGCCCGTTGCCCGTGCACCTGGCCGGATTGCGCCCGCAAGGGGAACTGCTGCGCGTGTCTCTCCTACCACCTGGGCCACCGGGAGCTCCCGGCGTGCTGCTTCCCCCCGGAGATAGAGCGGACCTACGACCGCTCGTTCCGCCGATTCGCGGGGCTCCACCGATGAAAAACCCGCTCGTGGCGAG
This sequence comes from uncultured Thermotogaceae bacterium, assembly GCA_964435345.1. Lineage (GTDB taxonomy): Bacteria > Bipolaricaulota > Bipolaricaulia > Bipolaricaulales > Bipolaricaulaceae > Bipolaricaulis. Next base: position 2,869 of record CAYSZC010000156.1, on the reverse strand, counting down.
GATCCTGTACGAGGTGGCGGACCTCCTCGACCTCGCCGCGGTGCCGTTCAAGCCCCGCGCTTACCGTCGGGCGGCGCGGGCCGTCGAGGACTGTCCGACCCCGATCGAGGACCTCGTGGCGGCAGGCCGCGTCGCCGACCTCCCCGGCGTGGGACAGTCCATCGCGAAGAAGATCGCGGAGATCGTGGCCACCGGGAAGCTCGCCTACCACGAGGATCTCCGGGAGAAACTTCCGGTGGACCTCCATGCCCTCACCCAGGTCGAGGGGGTCGGTCCGAAAACGGCGCGCCTGCTCTACGAGGAGCTGGGGGTGCGAACCCTGGCCGACTTGGAACAGGCGGCACGGACAGGCCGGATCCACACTGTGAAGGGGCTTGGCGAGAAGACAGAGGAGAGGATCCTCCGCGGCCTTGGCGAGGCCCAGAGGGTTGAACGACGGATGCTCCTCGGACGGGCTCTGCCGCTCGCCCGCGATCTGATCCGGAAGCTTGACGCCACGGGCCTGTTCCGGCGCATCGAGCCGGCGGGGTCGCTCCGCAGAGGGAGGGAGACGGTGGGCGACCTCGACCTCCTCGCCGTGTCCGATCGTCCGGCCGATGCGGCACAGGCCTTCTGTTCTCTCCCTGACGTGGAGGAGGTCCTGGCCCAGGGACCGAAGAAGTCCTCGGTCCGGTTCTCCGACGGGTTCCAGGTGGACCTGCGGATCGTTCCCGAGGACTCGTTCGGCGCCGCGCTGCAGTACTTCACCGGTTCGAAGGAACACAACATCCGCCTCCGGGAGCGGGCCGTGGCCCGCGGGTGGAAGCTCTCCGAGTACGGGCTGTTCGCCGCCGATGGGACCGCCCTCGCCGGCGCGGAGGAAGACGGCGTCTACCGAGCGCTCGGCCTCGCCTACATCCCGCCCGAGCTGCGGGAGGATCAGGGCGAGACCTCCGCCGCGGAGAAGGGCTCGCTCCCGGAGCTGGTGGACGCCTCGGCGGTGCGGTGCGATCTGCACGTCCACAGCGACTGGTCGGACGGGGAGGTCAGCCTGCCGGATCTGGCCCGTGCGGCCGAGGGGCGCGGACTGACGTGCATCGCGATCACCGACCACCTCAAGTTCGCCCAAGCCATCCCCGGCCTGTCCCCGGACGACCTCCGCCGCCAGATCGAAGAGGTCCGCCGCCTGAACGAGCAGACGAAGGGGCTCGTCCTCCTCACCGGCGTGGAGGCGAACATTGCGCGGGACGGAACGGTGGACGTTCCGCGGGATTTGCTGCGGGATCTCGACATCGTGATCGCCTCGGTGCACACCTACTTCCGCCTCCGTCAGACGGACATGACGGAACGCATCGTGCGGGCGGTGGAGGACGAGGGGGTGGACATCCTTGGCCATCCCACGGGGCGGCTGGTCGGGGAGCGGGCGCCGTACGAGGCGGACTGGGACGAGGTGTTCCGCCGGGCGGCGAAGGCGGGGACGGTGCTCGAGGTGAACGCCCATCCCCAGCGGCTCGATCTGTGCCCAGAGCTCATCCGCCGGGCGCTCGGGTTCGGCGTGAAGCTTGCCCTCGGGACCGATGCGCACGTTGTGACGCACTTGGACTTCCTCGAGCTCGGGGTCATCACTGCCCGTCGGGGGTGGGCGACCGCGGACCAAGTGCTGAATACGCTTCCCGTGGAGTCCCTCCTCGCCGCCCGCAAGCGCGGGCGGTAAACCCACGGTTTGCCCCCGGAGGGCCGAACGCGGTACCCTGGCTGCGGAGGTGGCGCGATGAAGGTGCTCGGCATCGTCGGTTCCATGCGCAAAGATGGGAACACACACAAGCTCGTGGAGGCGGTCTTGGGCGCGGTCAAGGAAGCGAAGCCCAAGATCAGGACCCAGGCCGTGCACCTGTCCGAGCTCGAGATCGGCCCGTGCCGGGGTTGCTACGAGGCCTGCGCCAAGACGCCCTACAAGTGCGCGGTGAAGGACGATTTCCAGGGCCTTGTCCAGCGCCTGGAGGAGGCGGACGGGCTCGTGCTCGGGTCCCCGCTCTACTTCCCGGTTCCGTCAAGGCTGATCGCCGTGTGCGAGCGCTTGGTGTGCCTGGCGCACTTCCACGACATGCGCAAGCACAAGGGGGCCCACCTCCTGGAGGACAAGCCGTGCGCCCTTGTCGCGGCGACCGGGGGAACCGATCCGATGGAGGTCTTCCAGTACCTGTTCGGGTTCATCCTGGCCACGCGGATGACCCCGCTCACCGTGAAGCGCTATCCGTACTACGGCGCGGCAGGGCGGGGAGACCCCGACAAGGACGAGACAAAGCCGTTCGAGGGAGCGAAAGAACTGGGCCGGCTCCTCGCCGACGCCGTGGAGGGGTAGCCGAGTCTCGCGCCCCACTTCCGCGCCGCGCCTCACCGTCCCGGTTTGATCCGTGCGGGGCCGTGATCAGCGGGCGACGTAGGGGTGCAGGAGGCCGAGGATCCGCGACAGGGGCGCAACGTCCTCCTCCCTGAACTGCGCCGGGTGGTGAGAGTCCACGTCGAACACGGCCACCACCCGCCCCGCGCCCATCACCGGGAGGGCGATCTCGCTCTGAGAGCGTGGATCGCAGGGCACATGGCCCGGGAACGCGTGGACGTCGGGGACGATCACCGGTTGGCCCGTGCGCAGGCAGGCGATGCACACGCCGTCGCCCCGCAACGTCTGACATGCCACGGGGCCTTGATACGGCCCCACGTGAAGCTCGTCTTCGCCCGCGGCGAGGTAGAACCCGGTCCAGGAGTGGTGCGGCATCTTCGCGTGGATCACCGCGCAGATCGTGGCCATGGCCGCGGTCAGGCTCGGCGACTGCCCCACGATGAGATCACGGAGCTGGGCGTAGATCCGCTCGTACCGCCCCGCGCGCTC
>CAYSZC010000155.1:0-3065 GCA_964435345.1 uncultured Thermotogaceae bacterium | reverse complement strand
TAGAACGCGCATCACGTCGCGCTTCGCGCCTAAGTCAATGCCATTGCCCTCTGGGGGGAGAGGAGAAGGAGAGGGGGGCGTCCGTAGTGAGGGGAACTGCGTAGGGGAGAGGGTATGCCTACCATGATAGGACAACAGCGGCGGTGGTTCTCACACGGGCTGCCAGCGCGAGTGTCCCCACCTGCCCGGCAGCAGCGGTGCACGCGTTAGTACAGCCAACCGTGGGCGAGGCCAATCCATGTCAGGATCTTGACTCGGGCCTCCTGAACCGGGCACGCTGGGTTCCGGGCGATCACGCCCAGGGCCGCGCCCACCGCGCCCAAGGCAGCGATCAGGTCCCCCGCCTCGTACCCTTGCAGGCGGAGCCAGTGCCCACCGGCCACGAACGCGAGTCCGCCGAGAATCAACCCGTACCGTGCCGACCGGCACGAGGTGAGCTCCCGTTGCGCCCGGGACATGGCCTTTCGCCAATCGGTTTCCCTCACCCGCGGGGCGGGGTTCGTCTCGAAGTCTAGCTCCACCCGGGCCACCTCGGTGAGGAGGAACGACGCGTAGAAGTTCCCCCGCACACAGAACGAGACGGAGTACGCGGTCACCCCGCACAGCTCGCCGTCCACGGTCCGACCATCCCTCAAGTAGAGGGTGTCCGCCGCCGCCGGGATCGCGGCGAGGGCAAGCAGAAGCAACACCAGCCACCATCGCACCATGGTGCAACCTCCCTTCGTCAACCGGTTGATGGCCCACTATACGGCGGCCCGCAGAGGCGAGGCAATCCACCCGCGGCGTGGGCCGGGGTCGCCGGACCAATCCGGAGCGCCCTTGTGTCCTTATCCTTTCCGGTGTTGGCCCCTGCTACAATGGCGGCGTGAGCAAACTGCTCCTGGTTGGCGACGAGGTCAGCCGGGCCCTGGAACGGGTCCTTCCCGGGGAAACGTGTCGTGACGTAAGCCTCATCCTGTCGTGTGGGGACCTCCCCTACGACTACCTGGAGTACCTGGTGGATGCCCTGGACGCCCCGCTCCTCTACGTGCACGGCAACCACGACCGGCCGGTTGTGGCCGAGGAGCGGCTGATCGAGGCCCCGAGGGGGTGTGTGGACGTGGAGGGGCGGGTGGTGGCGACGAAGGGGCTCATCGTCGCCGGCCTCGGGGGGAGCCCGCGGTACCTCCCGAGCGGGGAACACCAATACACGGAGCGGGAGATGCGCTGGCGCCTGGGGCGCCTCGGGCCTCGGCTGTGGTGGAACGAGGTCCGGCAGGGACGGGCCCTCGATATCCTCCTCACCCATGCCTCGCCCCGGGGGATCCACGACGGCAACGATCCTGCCCATCAGGGCTTCGCCGCGTTCGTTCGGTTGATGGAGCGCTGGCGCCCGCGGTACCTCATCCACGGCCACTCCCTCCCCCGCCCTGGGTTTCCCACTCGCACCCGCTACGAGGGCACCGAGGTCATCCACGTGCGTGGATATCGGTTCCTGGAGGTTCCCGATGCGGAGGGCTGAAACCCCGTGGCAGAAACTCCTTGCCTCGATCCTCCCGCACCTCCACCGAGAGCCGAGCCTGCTCTTGCCGTTCGACTGGGTGAAGGAGCGGGTGAGGATCAAGGGTTGGCGGTACCGCGGGGTCCGGGAGGTGGAGATCGAACGCATTGTGGGGAGCCTCAACCGGTACCAGGACTTCGACCGGGCGTTCCTGCCTCGCCGAGGGCCCTCCGAGCGGTTAAGGCAATTGGAGCGGGCCTGGCGAAGGGGGGAGGTGTTCCCCCCGGTGACCCTGTACAAGCTGGGGGACGCGTACTTCGTGGTGGATGGCCACCATCGGGTGGCGGCCGCCCGCCACCAGGGCGGCCGGTACATCGATGCCGAGGTGTTCGAATTCCTGCCCGACGTGCCGATCTCCCCGCGGGACACCCCACAGGACATTCTCATCAAGGCCGAGTACTCCGCGTTCCTTGCGCACACGCGCCTGGATGAGCTCCGCCCCGACCAGGAGATCCTGTTCACCGAGCTTGCGAGCTACCGCAAGCTCCTTGAGCACCTCGACGTACACCGCTATTTCCTCGGTCTGGAAGAGCGTCGCGACGTGCCCCACGAGGAAGCGGTGGCCTCGTGGTACGATCGGGTGTACAAGCCCCTGGTGGACGCATTCCGCGACACCGGGCTGCTGGCTTATTTCCCCGGCCGCACCGAGGCCGACCTCTACGTGTGGGTCTCCGAGCACCTGTACTACCTCCGGGAGAGGTACGGGCCGGGGGTGGGACTGGAGGAGGCGGCGCGGGACTTCGCAGAGAGGTTCGGGATCGAGCCTCCGTCACCGCGGCGCGGCCATGCCCCGAAATAGCTTGCGCCCCCGCCAGAAATACTCCGCCCCGGAGATGAAGGCCAGCGCCACCGCGAGGTACAGGAATGCGTCCTTCAGCGCCAGTCCCGTCGGCCCGAGGCCGAAGTAGCGGGTGGCGAGGATGAACAGGACAAGCCCGATATGGGAGAGCGTCTTCAGCTTGCCGAGGGTGCTCGCTCGGATCGTGACCCCCTCGGCGATGGCGAGGACCCGCAACCCCGTGACCAGAAACTCCCGGGCCAGGATCGCCACCACCGGCGCCGCTGTGAGCTCCCCCAATTGCACGAACGCCACGAGCGCCGCGGCGAGAAGGATTTTGTCAGCGATCGGATCGGCGAACGCCCCGAACGCCGTCTCTTGGCGCAGCAGCCGAGCGAGGTACCCGTCCACCGCGTCCGAGATCGCGGCCAGAGCGAAAATGGCGAGTGCGAGGATCTTGTAGAGCGTCCCCTCGGCGAACAAGAAATATATGAACAGCGGCGTGGCCAGGATCCGGGCCAGAGTGATCTGGTTGGGAATCGTCACGCCGGCAACGTAGCCCACGGGTTCGCGGTTGTCAATCCCGGTCTCCTTCGCTAGGATCGAGGCACATGCGTAGCGTGTCTGGAATCTACCGCAGAGACGCGCCTGCCTGCCGCGCCCGCGGCGTAGGCAGGGAGTTCGCAGAGTTCGTAGCGTCGGGCTTCATGCTCGACGGCTCTCACCGCAGAGCGCGCAAAGAACGCC
>CAYSZC010000154.1:0-3084 GCA_964435345.1 uncultured Thermotogaceae bacterium | reverse complement strand
GTTCCACTTCAGTCCGTATGTCCATTCTCGCCATTCCTCCCGCCATGCGCGTTTGGCATGCCGAATCTACCGCAGAAACACGGAGTCCGCAGAGTCTGTAGCCCGACGGCTCTCACCGCAGAGCGCGCAGAGAACGCGGAGAACAGCCAGTCAACCGAAAACCCCACCACGAAGGACACGAAGAGGAACAACAGCCATGACCTCTGGGGTTGAGAACCCTCAGGCCCTTTGTGTTCTTCGTGCCCTTGGTGGTGCAGTTCGGGGTTCCTCTGCGACCTCGGCGTCCTCGGCGGTGAAACGCGTCGTCGCAGACGAGCTACGTCGCTACGGGAACTCCTTGCCATTCAAGAACCGGTTTTCTCTGCGCCCTCGGCGTCCTCGGCGGCGAGCGCATACTTTACACCACGACCGCCGACACCACCCGGTCCTCCGGTTCGACCTGGATCAGCCGCACCCCCCGCGCGTAACGGGAGAACGTGCTCACCTGGGCGGCCGGGAACCGGATCACCTTGCCCGCGGCGGTGGACAATGCAACCTCGTCCTCTTCCGCGACGAGGAGCGCCGTGACGAGGGCGCCCCCGTGGGCGTCGAGCTTGATCCCGATCACGCCGCGCCCGCCGCGGCCCTGGCTGGGAAGATCCGGCAGCTCGACACGCTTCCCCTGCCCACCCTCGGTCACGAATAGAAGCCTTTTCGCCTCTTCGCCCGCGCGCAGCCACACCATGCCCACCACCCGATCGCCGGCCGCCAGTCGGACCCCGATCACGCCCTTGGAGGGCCGCCGCGTGACGCGCGCCTGGTCCTCCGGAAACCGGATCACGTGCCCGCCAGCGGTGGCCAGCACCATCTCCCCCCCGCCGTGGGTGATCGCCACGTCCACCAACCGGTCCTCCTCGGGGATGGAGTGGGCGAGGATCCCTTTGGTGTGGGCATTGGCGTAGTCGGACAAGGCATTGCGGTTGACGATCCCGAGGCGCGTGGACAGAAGGGCGTACCCGCCGTCGTAGCCGTCCACCGGAAGCACGGCGCGGATCTCCTCATCGAGCCCCATCTCCAGGAACTGGCGGAGGTTTTTTCCGACCGAGTCCCGGTCCCCTGGCGCCAGCCGCGGCAGAGGGAGCTTGAACACGCGCCCACGGTCGGTGAACACGAGGAGGTCTTGATGCGTGTGGGCGGTGACCATCGTTCGCAGGTAGTCCCCTTCCTTGGGGCGGATCCCGATCACGCCCTTCCCACCCCGGCCCTGGGCGCGATACGCCTCGCACTCGGTGGTGTTCACGTATCCCTTGCTCGTCACGCACAGGATCACGTCCCGGCGAGGGGCGTCGAGGGCGCCACTCTCGATCGCCTCCGACGACTCGACGATCGCCGTCCGCCGCGCGTTGCCGTACTGGCTCGCAATCGCCTGAAGCTCCTCGCGGATCAGGGCGTCCAGTCGTCCGGGTTCCGCGAGGACTGCCTCGTACTCCCCGATCTTGACCTTGAGTTCGGCCAGCTCGTCCTCGATCTTGCGGCGTTCGAGCTTCGTGAGTTGCGAGAGCCGCATCTTGAGGACCGCATCCGCCTGCTTGGGGGAGAGCCCGATCTCCACGCAAAGCAGGGCCTCCGCTTCCGCTGGCTCGGAGGCGCTGCGCACGATCTCGATCACTTGATCGAGCTGCTCCAGGGCCAGCTTGAACCCCTCCAGGATGTGGGCTCGCTCCCGGGCGTTCTTCAGCCGGTGCTCGGTCCGCCGCCGCACCGTAGCTCTCCGGAACGCGAGGAACGCGCGGAGGATCTCGGGGAGCGCCAGGGTCCGCGGGTTCCCGTCCTGGATCACGAGGAAGTGGCAGGCGAACGTGCGCTCGAGCGGGGTCAACTTCAGCAGGCGGGGGAGCAGCCGGTGCCCGTCCGTGCCGCGCTTGAGCTCGATCACCACCCGCAGACCTTCCCGGTCCGACTCGTCCCGGAGGTCGGAGATGCCTTCCAAGGCGCCGTCCTTGGCCTTGGCCGCGATGCTCTCCAGGATCGTGGACTTCCGGACCTGATACGGGATCTCCGTGATCACGATCCGATCCTCTTCCACCAACGTGCGGGCGCGGATCGTGAGCTTCCCCTCCCCGGTCTCGTAGGCAGCGCGGATCCCTTCTCGCCCCACGATAATCCCGCCTGTCGGGAAGTCCGGGCCGGGGATGAGGGGTAGCAGGTCGTCCGCGGTCGCCCCGGGGCGATCGAGCACGTGCAGCGTGGCCGCGATCAACTCCCCGAGGTTGTGCGGCGGGATCTGAGTCGTCATCCCCACCGAGATCCCCCATGCCCCGTTGGTGAGGAGGTGCGGGAACCGGGCCGGCATGACCTCCGGCTCCTCGAGCGAGCCGTCGAAGTTGGGGACGAAGTCCACCGTGTCCTCGTCGAGCTCGTCGAGGAACTCCCGGGAGATCGGAGCGAGGCGGGCCTCCGTGTACCGCATCGCCGCCGCCTCGTCCCCGTCCACAGAGCCAAAATTCCCCTGCCCGTCCACGAGCGGGTACCGAGTGGAGAAGCCCTGGGCCAGCCCGACCATCGCCTCGTACACGGCCATGTCGCCGTGGGGATGGAACTTGCCCATCACCTCGCCGACGATGCGGGCCGCCTTCTTGTGGGGCTTGCCCGGCATGAGCCCGAGCTCGCGGAACCCGTACAGGATCCGACGTTGCACAGGCTTGAGCCCGTCGCGGACGTCCGGGACGGCGCGGGCGCGGATCACGGAGACAGCGTAGTCAATGTACGACTGCTCCATCTCGTCTTCGATGTAGGCGGTCTCGATTCGTTCAGGCATGGCAACCGCCGAATCTTACGTCAGGGAAAGGGTTACCGCAAGCTCAGGCCTCGCCGCGGCCTGGGCCGAGCGTCACTAACCCACAACGTCTCCTCTGGATCGGCATAACCGTGGGTTTGCCGGAGCGCGGCGGGGCGCATTACAACTGTAAGGGCGAGGCGAAACAGGGGGGCTAGAAGCCGTTTCAAAACGCGGGATTGCCAGCATGCCACCACAAAGGACACGAAGCACGCGAAGAAGAACCGAGCCGGAAGATGTCCAGATCCCATATGCCGATCGTGGAAACG
>CAYSZC010000153.1:0-3102 GCA_964435345.1 uncultured Thermotogaceae bacterium | reverse complement strand
TTCCCACACGGGCTGCTAGGCGACGGACAAGGGTCTGATCCGCTCCACCTCGGGTCCCACCTCCCGGGCCGCATCCCACAGATCCACGGCCCGCTGCGCGTTCAGCCAGAACTCGGGCGAGTTGCCGAAGAGGCGCGCCAGCCGGAGCGCCATCTGCGGGCTCACGGATCTCCGCTCGCGAAGCACCTCGTTTGCGGTCTGGCGCGAGACACCGAGCGCCTCGGCAAGTCCCGAAACCGTAAGGCGGTAATCGGGAAGGAAATCCTCCCGCAACATCTCGCCTGGGTGGATGGGCCTAACCTCCGTCTTCCTTGTGCGGGCAATGCTCATGGATCACCCCTTGATAGTCTGCAACCTCAACGTCGTAGGCATCGCCCTCAAGAAATCGGAAACAGATGCGCCATGGGTCGTTGATGGCGATCGCGTGCTGACCTTCGCGGTCACCACGGAGCCTGTGAAGCCGATTCCCCGGGGGAACGCGCAGGTCAGCCATCTGCGTTGCCAGATCAATGTACTCAAGCCTTCTCCTCGCTCGCCGCACGATGGCCGGCGGCAACCTCTTGGACCGACCCGTGCGGAACAGCTCCTCTGCGTGTCGGTCCGCAAAGGTCTTGATCACTCACGAACCATAACGTGTCACGTGACGCTTGTCAAGCCTCAGCCCTTGGAGCGCCGGAGTACCGACGCCTGGCACGGCGTATCCCCAACACGGGCCTCGCCCACGAACTCTGGGGACGATCTGAGTTGCGCAGAACCGGTCTTCCTCCAACCCGCAGCGCCAAGTGTGCCATGGCTGCCCAACCCCGTTCAAGCTGTGGCTGTGATGTAGATCAAGCGGTCGCCGTGACCGCGACGGCGCTGCTGCGTCTTCTGCGGGCCGAAGTGCGCTACACCTGCGTTCCGGGTTCTGTCGCCAGGCGCCGGGTACGGACGAGCCAGTGACCGGGCGGCTGCGTCGGGCGGACGACCCAGCCTGGAGCGAGGTCGAGGCGCCATCCCTCTCCAACGATCCGGTCCTCCAGTACGGAAGTCGGCGCCGAGACGCGGGCCGTCTGCCATCCGGGATCGACGAGGATCCCGCCCTCCGTCACCTCCAGCGTGCCCCATGGCGCAACGAGGCGGATCGTCGGAAACACCGTCCCCGCATCATTAACCGGCACCACGTGCTCGGGGTCATACGAGTACCTCACGCCACCTGCAAAGGGAAGAATCAGCACCGGTCCATCTACAAGACGCGCCCGGTATTTGGCAAGCTGAGCTTCACGCTGCTCTCTGCGAATCAGTTCGCGCTTCCATAGCTCGTCGCTCCCGTACGCGCGGGCGCGGAGGCACGCTGCGTGGCGTGCCTCGGCTGGGACCTCAACTCCCAATGCATCTTGAAGCAGGCAGCCCAGGTCGTGCGAAACAGAGAGCTTCGCTCGCCAATCCTCGTCGCCGGCGTCCAAGAGGAGGCCATAGGCGGGGCCCGAGACGTAGGCGAAGGACTGCACGAAGCTGGAGAATCGCGTCGAGCCATCCGCGGTCTCTTGCGCAACGTCGGATGCGGCGATCTCAGCAAGCTTCACCCCGGTGTACTCGGCAAGCCCCTCGTGCATCTCCATCGCCCGCTCTTCCACGCCTGCGCGAGGGTACAGCGCACGGCGGACATGCCTGAACAGAAGGGCGTCTATAACCGCGCTGCGGCGAGTTTCCCCGGAAGCGCCAAGTGCCTTCGCCAAGGCAAGCCACTCGAGCTGCAGCCAGTAACGTCCCTCGAGATCGTCCAGATGAGCGTTGATCTCGGTCGTGTCCGGCCCGGGGAACCCCAGCTGCTCCTGCACCCGGTGGAACGCTTCGTGGGCCAAGAGCCGGACTGCCGCTCGCGGGTCGTCCGGGAGCGTCTGCCACACGATCATCACCCAGCGCATGCCCGCCCAATCCTTGGCCGTGTTGGCGATGAGGATGTCCAGAGGGATCTGCCCAACGAACACCGTCCCTTCTGGCTTCAGGTGACCTTCGGGGTCTGGATGGCTGGCGACGGCCTCCCGGGACTCCCGGTCCACGAGGAGCACCGGAGAAAGGAGCGACACCCCCCAAAGAGCACCAGCATCAGCGCTGCACGCTTGCCTGAACCCCTCGAAGACCTGCTCTTCTGTAAATCGGCTCTTCTTCATGCTCGACTCCTCGCACCCCCGTATCCTCAGCCGAGTCTATGTCTCTACCCGGTCCAAGTCTACGGGTGCACTCCCGAGGGCGACGGCGAGTCGGTCCAGGGCTTCCAGGGGAAGCGCCTCGCCGCGCACCCGAGGATCCAGGCCGACCTCGGCCAGGATCCGGTCCACCTCCTCGGCCGGAAGCTGGCCGAGGAGGGCGCGGCGGAGGGTCTTCCGCCGCCCGGCGAAGATGACAGCGAGCGTGCGCTCGAACGCTGGTCCCGGCGCCGTAATCCGCGGATGGGGGAGCTTCTGGAGGCGGATCAGCGCCGAGTCCACCTCCGGCGGGGGGAAGAACACGGTCCGCGGTACCTTGCGCGCCACTACGACGTCGAAGTAGGCCCGGAGGTGGACGCCCAACCGGCTGGATTCCGGTCCCGGCGGGGCGACGAGCTTCTCCCCCACCTCGCGTTGCACCATGAACACCGCCCGGTCCACCGCCTCCCGCTCCCGAATGAGCTTCAACAGCACATCGCTCGTGATCCCGTAGGGGAGGTTCCCCACGAGGAGGATTCGCGCTCCGAGCGACGCCAGCGGGAACTCCCGGAAGTCCCCCTGGAGGACCCGTACGTTCGGGTAGCCCGCAGTTGTCTCCTCCAAGACGGGAATCAGCCGCCGATCCACCTCCACCGCCAGGAACTCCCGCACGTGGGGGGCGAGGGCCACGGTGAGCGTCCCCACTCCGGCCCCCACCTCCACCGCGATCTCGTCCCCGCGCGGTTCGGCCAGGTCCACGATCCGGGCGAGGATGTTCCCGTCCACGAGGAAGTGCTGGCCAAGCCCCTTCCGCAGGCGGACCCCGTGCCGGGCCAGGACCTCCCGCAGGACCGTGGGCGACGTGAGTTTCCCCTCCACGCTGGGATGATAGCGCTCGCCACTCCGCGCACGACCGGGACGCAGCCAACCCCAG
>CAYSZC010000152.1:0-3115 GCA_964435345.1 uncultured Thermotogaceae bacterium | reverse complement strand
CGGGCTGCGGCAACCCGCGCTCGCCTTCCTCGCCCTCCCCGTGGCGGTTCACCTCCTGGGTGGGTTTGCCTTCGCGACCTGGGACCGCCGCCCGCGCCTCGTCGCACAGCGAACCCTGTCCGCCTCCCGACTCTGGGAGGGGGAGACCGTCGAGGTGGAGATCGTGCTCGAAAACCGAGGCCACCGGGTCGAGATCGTGCACATGCGGGACCCTCTCCCTCCGGGGATCGAGCTCGTGGACGGACAGGTCCACACAGTGGCTGAGCTCGGCGCCCGCGGGGAGGTCAAGGTGCGCTACGTGGGGCGGGCGAGGCGGGGGGTATACCCGTTCCCGACGGTGCGCGTTGAGGGGCAGGACCTCCTCGGCTACGTGACGTGGCGCGACGAGCTGCCTTGCCCGGCCCCGCTCGCCGTTCTGCCCCGGTTCGAGCGTCTCTCCGGGATCGCCATCTCCCCCCGACGGACGCTCCCCCAGGCGGGCACGGCCCGCTCCCGGCGGGGCGGGTCCGGGATCGAGTTCTTCGGGGCCCGGGAGTACCGGCCCGGAGACGAGATCCGCCGGATCAACTGGAAGGCTTCGGCCCGGGTCGGTGAGCTGGTGGTCACCGAGTTCGAAGAAGAGCGGGCGGCCGACGTGGCGGTCGTGCTCGACGTGCGGGACCGCGCGTATCGGGGGCAGGGAGCGGCCGACCTGCTGGATCACGCGGCGCGGGGCGCGGCCGGGCTGTGCCAAACATTTCTCTCCCAAGGCCACCGCGTGGGGCTCCTCATGTACGGCGCCTACCTGGACTGGGTGTACCCGGGCTACGGTCGCCGCCACGGGGAACGCCTGCTCCGGGAGCTGGCCCGCGCGAAGCCCGGGTCGTCCGAGGTGTTCGCCGAGCTGCGGCATCTCCCGATCGAACTCCTGCGCCCGGGCGCCCAGGTGGCCCTCGTCTCCCCCCTTCTCCCTGGCGACGAGGAGGACCTCGGGGCGCTCGCCGCCCGGGGATACCGAGTGATGGCGCTCGTCCCTGACCCGACCACGATGGAGCGGGAGTCCCTCGGCGCAGGACCGGAGGTGGAACTCGCCGCGCGGATCTTGGGGCTGGAACGTTGGGCGATGCTCCAGCGACTTCGCGCCGCCAAGGTCAGTCCCCTCCTGTGGGACGTCCGCTACCCTCTCGCCCCCCAGGCCACGGCGGCCTGGCGGAGGGCGCGGTGATCCTGGCCTCGGTCGGGTTCCTCGGGGCGTACGTTGCCGCATGGGGCGGCCTGGGATTCCCGTTCGTCCCGGTGTGGTGGGCGTCGCTTCTCGCCCCGGTGGCGTGGGGGGTGGGCATCGCTCTCCGCAAGCGGGGCGGGCTGACCACCGGGTTCTACCTGCTCGTGGGCCTGGCCAGCGCGGCCGCGCTCTATGGAACTATCCTCCCCGCGCTTGCCGCGGTGGCTGCTGCCCTGTGGAGCTGGGATGTGGGAACGCTCTGGCTGGCCCGCCTTGACAAGGGAGATTCCAGCGCCACCCGGCGGCTGGCGCGGGCGGCCGTGGTCCGCAGCACGTGGCTCAACGCGGCAGGTCTGGGAGTGGGGCTGGGGTTCGCCGCGCTCCGCGCCCCGATCCCGTTCTGGGGCCTCGTCGGCGGGGCGGTGGTCGCCTGGGTGGGGCTCGTCCTGCTCGTCCGTGCGCTGCGCCGCTACAGCGCGGGCGGGGAGGCGAGCGGGAACCGGTCCTCGTCCTGACCTACCTTGTAGGGCGTGTCGAGGATCCCGTCGCCGTCCTTATCTGGGGCCACAAACCCCTGCCAGTAGTTCCCGCGGGCGCCATCGTCCCACGCCGCGCCGCCCTCGGTGCGGGCGGGCATGCGGCAACCGCGGAACGCGTTCTGGGCGACCACGATCCCCTCGCTGCGGAGCTCGACCTGCACGCCGATGTCGCACTCCTCGATCACGGACCCCACGAGGAGCGAGTCCGTGGTCCCGGCGAACCAGACCCCGACCCGGGCCCGCGACACCCGTAGACGGGAGAGTTCCACCCCGGACGAGAACGCAACGCGCACGCCGTCCGGGCACTCCTCGATCCGGACTTGGTCCACAGCGATCTTCGTGCCCAAGAACACGCTGATCCCGGTCGCACACCCGCGCACCCGCACGTTCTCGATCGTCACGTTTTTGGCGCTCTGGACCTTGATCCCGACCGTCCGCGCCCCCATCACCTCGACATCCCGGACCACCACCGGACGGATCGTTCCCGAGATGAGGATCCCGTAGTCCTCGCCCGCGGCGTCAATCTTGACCCCGGAGATCACGTACGGGTCGCCGAACACACCCCAGCCCCCCACCACGCCGTTCTCCGGAGTGAAGTCGAGGTCGGAGCGGATCAGGATCGGATCCCGGCGGACGCGTTCGGCCCACGCCGTGCCGGCCACGAGCGCGACAAGAACCATTGACAGAACGACCTTGCGCATGCGCGATCACCCACCGCAAGGGTACCGCTGGGCCGGGGCTGCCACAGGGCCTGTGTCCCCTGGAGAGGTAACCTCGGCCACGTTCGCGTCTGGAATCCCATCCGCGGGCGCGATGCGTTTGGCGCTACACAGTGCGGGGAGTAAGCTCCTGGGGTTGATTGGCCAGTTAGGACGGGCTAGGAAGCTGACAAAGGAGGCGCCGAGCTTGGGACAGCGCAAGCTAGATATCCCACAGGACGTAATTGCAGCGTTCTGCCGCAAGTGGCGGGTCAAGGAGTTCTCCCTGTTCGGTTCGGTCCTACGGGACGATTTCGGCCCGGACAGCGACGTGGATGTTCTGGTGGTGTTTGAGGACGACGCGCCGTGGAGCCTGTGGGACATCGTGAACATGCGGGACGAGCTCGTGGCCATCTTCGGACGCGACGTAGATTTGGTGGAGAAGCGCGCCTTGCGCAATCCCTTTCGCAGGCGTCACGTGCTCAGAACGCACGAGGTGATCTATGCCGGTTGAGGGGCGGGATAGCGCCTACGTGTGGGACATGCTCCAGGCGGTCAAAAAGACCCTCCGCGCCGTCGAGGACAAGACCCTGTCCGAGTACCTCCAGGATGAGGATCTGCGCCTCGTCGTCGAACGTCGGATCGAGATCATGGGCGAGGCGGCGCGCCGTGTG
>CAYSZC010000151.1:0-3122 GCA_964435345.1 uncultured Thermotogaceae bacterium | reverse complement strand
CACAGGTTCCACGCCCGAATCGCGCCGGATTGGCGCTCCCAGAGATGCCGCACCGCGGCGAGGGGCGTGGTGATCGGGAGGAGGAGGAAGATCGCGGCAAGGACGAGGCCGGCCGTGGGGATCCAGGCGAGGGGAAACCGGCGAAGGAGCTTCCCCAGTCCCCACAGCGTACCGAGCGCTGCAGCCAGGACCGCGGCGACGAGGAGCCCGGAAACTCCAAGGATTCCCCCCAGGGCGGCCGCCCCGGCCCCGACCGCGGCGGCCCAGCGCGGCCAATGGCCAGCCCGGCCCGGCCAGAAGCCAAACCCGAAGGCCACGAACGCCATGCCGACCGCGAGTCCGAGTCGCACCCCGACCTGTCGGGTGAGAAGGGTCACAGCGAGAACAAACCCGATCCCGAGGAGCGCCGGGACCCACGTCCACGATCGCCGCAGGCGCACGAGGAGGAGCCCCATCGGAAGCACGAGGTAGGATAGGAACCCGGCCAGGAACTGGCGGTTCCCCATCGTTGCGATCATCGGGTCGCCGGGCGCGCCCGGGACCACGCCGGTATGTTGCAAGAGGGCGAACAGGGCGTTTCCGAAGCCCGCCAGGAGCAGGGCCCCGAGGATGAGGACGATCTCCCGGTCCCCGATCCCGGCGTTCAGGACGAAGAGGAAGACGAACCCGAAGTAGAGGATGAGCGTGGCCGACTGGAGGACCACCCCGGCCGGGGTCACCCCGGACAGGGAGAGGAGCGCGGCGAGGAGCAACGCCGGAAGCACCGGGAAGAACCACGACAGCTCGACCTTCACCTCCCGCCGCAGCAACGCCTCCACCCCCCACAGGACGAGGAGGAGCGAGACGAACACCAGGGTGTAGATCGTCTTCGTGTACCCGTACTCCGTGTTCCACGGGGTGAAGAAGATCGGCATCGTCAGCAGGAAGACAAGGAGGAACCAGAATCGAATCCGAGACAACCTGCCGGAAGGTCCTGGCGGGGGTGTCTTGGTTTTTCTTGTTTTGCCCCGTGCGTTGGGCATGAAAAGAGTCTACCTGGTCTCGGGAGCAGTGGACAAACCGAGGGCGAGTTCCCGCATCCGCGCCCATCCCCCGACCGCCCGCACCGCCGGGACCACGGCCGCCCACACGTCCGGCCGCGTCAGCACGGCCCGCGCCAGGTGGGACGGCCGGTCAATGTCCCCTGCCGCGGAGACAAGGCGGTGGATCGGGGGCCGATCCAGGGCCGGGACGATCCGGTCGAGATCCTGGTCCGTGAGGGCGAGAAATGCCTTGCGGGCTCGGAGACCGAACGCGATTTCGTCCCCGATCTCGGCCCGCCAACGGGCCTCGTACTCCGGGAGGGCGCCCGCTCCCTGGGCCGCAACCTCGCCGGCGATTCGGGCCGCGATCGTCCCGAACAGGATCCCTCCCCCAGACAGCGGCTTGACCTGTCCGGCGGCATCGCCGACGAGGAGCACCCCGTCCCCGACGGTGTGCGCGGAGGGACCGATCGGGACGAGCCCGCTTTCCCGCGCGAGAACTCTCCTCCCGGGGAACCGCCGGATGAGGAACTTGGACAGGAGATCCATCGCGGACCGACCGCTCGAGGCGATCAGCCCGACCCGGGCGGTCCCCTCCTCCGCCGGAACGACCCACGCGAACCCGCCCGGGGCGACCGCGTTTCCCGGGTGAACCTCGACCTCGTCCTCGGCCACGGGAACCTCGACCCGCGCCTGGACCCCGACCAGGATCTCTTCGGGCGGAGGAAGCTGGGTCCAGCGGCGGACTGTGCTCGCCGCGCCGTCGGCCGCGATCAGCACCTCAAAGCTCACCGGCCCCGCGGTCGTGCGAAGCACACGCCCGGCCACGCCCACCGCCGCGACCGGGCTCCGCACCACGGCCCCGGCGTCGGCGGCCTGTTCCAGGAGCCACCGGTCGAGCCCGGATCGGTCGAGCACATAGCCTTTCGGCCTCGGGGCGCGGAACTCGACGGTCCCGCCGGTCGGGGCAACCACCCGCACCGCCCGGATCTCGCGCAGAACCAACCGGGCCGGCGGCCCAAGGAGATCCAGGCTGCGGGGCCCGACGAGCCCGGTGCACCGGGGTGGACGGTTCGGGGACCGCTCGATGAGGAGGACGCGGGCGCCGGCCAGAACCGCGCTGCGGGCGGCGACCGCCCCGGCCGCTGCCCCGACCACGATCACGTCATAGTGCTCCACACCCTGATTCTGCGGCTGAACCCCTCTCCCCGCACCCCCGCCGGGGAGTCCGGCGAAAGGGTGACCCGTAGTTGACAATCACATCACAGATCGCGCGTCGCGGTCCCGTTCTCTGCGGCCTCGGCGCGCTCCGCGATGGGGTCGCGAGGGCGCCACTCCCTCTGGCCGCTACCCGAGCGACGCCAACGCAACGGGGAGTTCGGCCAGGGTGCGGATCGTCAGGTCCGGCGCATGGAGGGCCGACACGGCCACCTGCTCCGCGTACGGCCCGACAAGAACCCGCACCGTACGCATCCCGAGGGCCTTGGCCGGAAGGACGTCGAAATCCAACCGATCCCCGGCCATCACGGCTCTTTGGGGTTCCACCCCAAGCCCATCGAGGATCATCCGAAAGAAGAGGGGTGCCGGCTTGGCGACCCCCATCCCTTCCGAAACGTGCTGCCAGCGGAAACACGCGAGGAGCCCCGCCCTCTCCAAGAGCGCGAGGACCGTCGTCGGTTGATTCGCGGCAATGCCCAGGGTGTACTGGGCAGCAAGGGTAGGGACCGTCTTTGCCGCCTCCGGCCGCACGTACACTCCCCGCGGGTTGGCGGTGAACGCCCGCCCGTACTCGCGGAACGCATCGCGGATGCGGCGGAACTTGTCTACGTCCGGCTTCACGAAGTTCCACACCGCAGCGAGGTGGGCGTTCGAGTCGCAGCGGGCGATCGCGGCCCGTACCTCGCGGGCGAGAGAAGCGGCGTCTGCGGGGACCCCCTCTGCCTGGAGGGCCCCGACGAGGAACGCTTCCCAACTCCCGTACTCGGCGGTCTCATCGAGGACCGGTCCCCCGAGGTCAAGGAGCACCGCGCGAATTGTCCCAGATCGTGCGTCGGTCACGCTACCACCAACCACTGCGGACAGCTGGATCTCACCGCAGAG
>CAYSZC010000150.1:0-3128 GCA_964435345.1 uncultured Thermotogaceae bacterium | reverse complement strand
AGTGGGGCCTCGTGCCTCCGGACTACCCGTTCGGGATGTACGAGGGGCCGGCACTACCCGACGTGGATACCCCGAGCGACTTCCCGGGGACGATGGTCCTCTACCAGCGGCCGCTGGAGGCGTGGTGCCAGAACGAGGACGAGCTCTGCGACCAGGTCCGACGCACGGTGTACCACGAGCTCGGGCACCGGTTCGGGTTCTCCGACGAGGGGATGCTCGACGAGCTGCGGGGCGGCGCTGGAATCCCATGGTCGGACGCGGCCCGGCAAGCGGAGGCGGAACGCCACCTCCGGCAGGCCGAGCACGACCTGGCCGCGGCGGAGGCGCTGCTTCAAGGTGGCCACCACGACTGGGCCCTCGATGCCGCCCTCGCCTCCGCGAACCGCGCCCTGCGCGCGTTCCTCCTCGCGCGTGGGGAAGACCCGGAAGTCGTTGCCCACGACGAGATCCCCGAGCTCCTCGCCCGCGCTGCACACCACGACCCGTCGCTCGGGAAGATGCGGTCCCTTCTTCGACTGGACCAGATCTCGCTTGGGATGGGGGACCCCGGGGCACGGGCCCCGGCGGAACGGGTTCAGGCGAAGGCGGCTCAGGAGGCGATCGCCCACGCCCGCGGCCTCGTGGAGCGCGCCCGCACCGCCCATCCCGCAGACGAGCGCCAAACGCAGCGCCGCAAGCGGTGAACGGAAGCGTCGGTGTATAATCGAGGTCCCATGACCTCCGTTCGACTGGGAAAGCCTCGCGACACCGTTCAGGCGATCTTCCCCGATGGCCGGGCGTTCGAGGGTCCGACCGGAACGACGATCGAGACGTTCGTGCAGGCGGCCTACCCCGACGCCGCGGTCCCGGCGATGGCTGCGCTCGTGGACGGTGCGGTCCGGGAACTCGGTGCGCCGCTCCTGCGCGATGCCGAGGTCCGCCCGATCTTCCTCACCGACTCCGACGGGATTCGGATCTATACCCGGTCCCTGAGTTTCCTCCTCGCTGCCTCGGTGCACGCGCTCTACCCCGAGGCCCGCCTCATCATTGACCACTCCGTGCCGTTCGGGGGGTACTACTGCCGGGTCGCGCGGCGACCGCTGTTCGCTGCCGACGAGCTCGACCGGATCGAGAACCACATGCGAGAGCGGGTCCGAACGAACGCGCCCATCGTTCGGGAGGATCTCCCCCTCGAGCTCGCCCAGACGCTCTTCCGCGACCAAGGACTGCCCAACAAGGCCGATCTCCTCGCTCAAGGGGGCGTCGGGGAGAAGGTCCCCGTGTACCGGCTTGGGCAATTTCAGGACTATCTCTTCGGCCCGATGGCGCCCTCCGCGGGACACCTGCGACACTTCAGCCTCATCCCGTACCCCCGCGGGTTCGTCCTCCGCTTCCCCCGCCGGGAGCGCCCGACCGAGCTCGCCCCGGCCGAGGACTACTCGGCGCTCCTCCAGGTGTTCGAGGAGTACGGGCATTGGCTCGATCTCCTCGGGGTGTACGACGCCTACACGGTGAACGAGGCGGCCCGCACGGGACGGATGACGGAGCTGATCCTTGTGTCCGAGGCCCTCCACGACCAGCGCATCTCGCAGATCGCGGAGACGATCGTGAGCCATCCCACGCCGCCCCGGATCGTCCTCATCGCCGGTCCGTCGTCCTCGGGGAAGTCCACGTTCACGAAGCGGCTGGCCATTCAACTCCTCGCCCACGGGCTGCGGCCGTATCCGGTTTCGCTGGACGACTACTTCCTCCCCCGCGCCGAGCTCGCCCGTCGCGGACTCACCGACTTCGACGACATCACCGCGGTCGAGGTACCCCTGTTCCAGCAGCAGATGGAGGAACTCCTCGCGGGCGAATCGGTGCGCCTCCCCCGGTACGACTTCCTCACCGGAAGGCGCGAGGCGGGCGCGGAGATCCAGCTCAAGGGGGATGCGCTTCTGCTCGTGGAGGGATTGCACTGTTTGAACCCGGCCCTTCTCCCCACGGAGTTGCAGCCCCACACGTTCAAGGTCTACGTGTCGGCCCTGACCCAGCTCAACCTCGACGACCACGTGCGGTTGTCCACCACCGACACCCGGCTCATCCGTCGCATCGTCCGGGACGCGGCGTTCCGTGGGTACAGCGCCGAGGACACGCTCCGTATGTGGGACAACGTCCGCCGGGGCGAGAAGAGGTTCATCTTCCCGTACCAAGGGCAGGCCGATGTGATGTTCAACGGCGCGCTTGTCTACGAGTGGGGCGTGCTGCGGCCGCGGGTGGAACCGCTCCTGCGTCAAGTCCGGCACCCCCGGCTGCGCCTCGAGGCGGAGCGGCTGCTCTCCGAGGTGCAGTGGTTCGCCCCGTACGCTGGGGAGGAGATCCCGGCGACGTCCATCTTGCGCGAGTTCATCGGCGGCGGCATCCTGACCGCGTACTACCCGAGCCCGTTCGAGCGGGCCACCTGGAGGCGAGAAGCATGAACGCGATCAGCCCCTGGAAGCAGTTCGCTGAGGTCCAAGAGCAGGTCCTGAACGGGGACGGGGCGTTCCTCGCGGCGGTGGACGCGGACGGGCGGCCCAACGCGATGACCATCGGCTGGATTCAGATCGGGACGATATGGGCGCGTCCGGTGTGTTTGGTCCTGGTGCGTCCTTCCCGCTACACCCACGGCTGCATCGAGCATAGCGGGGCGTTTACGGTGAACGTCCCCCCTGGGGACGATGAAGAACGAGCTTGCGTTCTGTGGAAGCCGCTCCGGGCGCGAGGTGGACAAGTTCGCCGAGCTTGGGCTACGGACAGGACCGGCGAAGGAGGCGCCCGTGCCCCTGCTCGCGGGCTGCGCGGTGGCCTATGAATGCCGCGTGGTAGCCCGGACCGCGCTCGTTCCCGATGGGATCCTGGACGAGCGGATCCGGGCCAAGTACTACCCGCGCGGCGACCTCCACACGCTGTTCTTCGGGGAGATCGTCTGGGTCGGGAAGACGGGCTAGCAGCCCGTGGGGGAAACCCGGGGGCCGCGGACCTGCGGCACGCGGATTCCCGCTGTAGCTCTGTACGCACGGCGGAGTCCATGGCTTGTTTACCGCCGAGACCACCGAGGTCGCAGAGGAACCCGGAACTGCACCACCAAGGGCACGAAGGAGGGCACGAAGAACACAAAGGGACTGGGG
>CAYSZC010000149.1:0-3150 GCA_964435345.1 uncultured Thermotogaceae bacterium | reverse complement strand
AAGGTCACCGGTCAAATTCGATTGGGGCGGCTCGAGCTCTACCGAATGGTTCGCCCCCGCGCTTGACCGTGCGGGGACCGCGGCGGTATGATGACAGACCATGGAGCGCCCGGCGCCCTGGTATGGGCGGGCGTAGCTCAGTTGGTAGAGCGGCAGCTTCCCAAGCTGCAGGTCACGGGTTCGATCCCCGTTGCCCGCTCCAGAAGAACAGTCCCAAGTCAGCAAGTCGCAAGTCCCAGGCAAGGTCGTTCTCGTTTCAGACTTGTGACCTTGGACTTCTGACCTCGGACTTGTGACCTTGGACTTGTGAACTGTGTTTTTGGAGGTGTGGGGTTGTCCAGCGCGTTCGATCTCTCCCTCGATGTCCTTGCTTCGCGGGCCGCCGACTGCCGCCGCTGCGCGCTCGCTGCCGGGCGACGGACAGTGGTGTTTGGCGAGGGGAACCCGCGGGCCGCGCTCTTGTTCGTGGGGGAGGGGCCGGGGGAGGTCGAGGACGAGACCGGTCGCCCGTTTGTCGGCCCGGCCGGGCAGCTCCTCACCCAGATCCTCGCCTCGGTCGGGATTCCCCGGGAGGACGTGTACATCGGAAACGTCGTGAAGTGCCGTCCACCGGAAAACCGCGTCCCCGCACGCCAGGAGGTGGAGGCGTGTTGGGACTGGCTCGCCGCCCAGATTGCCCTGATCCGGCCGCGGATCGTCGTCACCTTGGGCAACACCCCCACCCAGTGGTTCCTCGGCGGTTCCGAGGGGATTACCCAACTGCGGGGGCGGTTCCATCGCTGGCAGGGGGGAATCGAGGTGTTCCCCATGTACCACCCGAGCTATCTTCTGCGGAACGCGAGCAAGGACAAGGGGAGCCCGAAGTACCAGACATGGGAAGACATCAAGACGCTGAAGGGGAGGCTCGAACTCCTCTCCCCGACCCGGGCACCCTGAGCGCGGCCGCGCGGGCCGACCTCGTGCGGCAGCTCCTCGCCCAGGCCGAGGATCTCCGTCGCGATGGACGGCGCCAGGAGGGCATTGATCTCCTTGTGGGCGCCCTCCGTTACGGGGAGGACAAGGCACAGCTCTTCTTCCGGCTTGGGAACCTCTATTTCGATAGCGGCGACATCGCCCGGGCCGAGCATGCCTACCGGCGGGCGACCGAGGAAGATCCCCGCCATGCTTCCGCGCACCACAACCTGGGGGTCGTGTACCGCAAGCAGGGCAAGGTCTCCCAGTCCGTTCGGATGATCAAGAAGGCGCAGTGGCTGGACCTTCGCCACCCACGGAGGGTAGAGCTTTCCCCTGTTCAGAAGAGAAACATTCGGCGTTGGGCGCGGCCGATGGTGGTGGCGCCGCTGGCGATCCTGTTAGTCATTCTCATCATCTGGCTCGTCGGACGGTTCACCTAGAAGCCTGGGTGCGGGTAGCCCGCTGAGCCTTCGGCTGCGCGGAGAACAGCGGATCCCCGCGGTTGAGCAGACTCACCGCAGAGGACGCCGAGGAACCCCGAACTGCACCACCAAGGACACGAAGGAGGGCACAAAGAGCACAAAGGGACTGGGGGTTCCCAACCCCAGAGTTCATGGCTGTTGTTCCTCTTCGTGTCCTTTGTGGAGGGGTTTTCGGTTGACCGGGTGTTCTCGGCGTTCTCTGCGCGCTCTGCGGTGAGAGCCGTCGCTTCCGTTGAACCCCGCTCACCGCCGAGGCCGGTGAACGCCCATCACCTCGCGACGTACTGGTCGTAGAGGGCTTGGGCCCGGTTCGGGTCCGAGACGCCCTTCACGATCGCCCGTCCGTCGGGGAACACGGTCAACGCGACCCCCTCGAGCGAGGCCACGAGCACCCCGTTCGCGACCGTGACCGGCCCGAGCGGGCGCAGCCGCGCGGCGAGGCCCGCAAGGTCTAGGTCCCCCCGGCCTCGGGGGAGGATCTGGACGCTGTCCCCACACAAGACATCCGCGCGGGACGGCCGGGCCAGGAACTCGAACCGGCGCATGCCGCAGCATGGACAGCCGGCGGCGCGTTCGACCTGGGTCGTCTCCGCCCGCCGCGTCCAGAGATCGAGATGAAAAAGCCTTCCGGGCTGGACATCTGGGTTCCCGGCGAGGATCCGGATCGCGGTCGTTGCTTGGAGGGCGCTCAGGGCAGGGGGTACGGGCCCGAGGATCCCGGCCTGGGCGCAGGTGGGGATCGCCCCGAGAGGGGGCGGGTCGGGGAACAAGCACCGCAGGCACGGCCCTACCCCGGGGAGGATCGGCATCGTCATCCCGTACGTGGCGAGGACCGCGGTGTAGATCCAGGGGACCCCGTGTTTGATGCAGGCGTCGTTCAGGATGTAGCGGGTCTCCAGGTTGTCCAACCCATCCACGACCAGGTCCACTTCCGGGATCAGCTCCTCGGCGAGGTCTGGACCAAGGTGAGCGACATGCGGGGTGACCGCGGCCACGGGGGCGATGCGGAGCAGGGTCTCTGTCGCCGCCGTGGCCTTGGGCCGGCCAACGTCGGCCGGGGCGAACAAGGCCACCCGGTGCAGGTTCGTCTCCTCCACGAGGTCCCGGTCCACGAGGACGAGATGCCCCACCCCAGCTCGGAGGAGGATCTCCGCGGTGTGGGTTCCGAGGGCTCCGCACCCGGCGACGAGCGCCGTGGCCTCCGCAAGCCTTCGCTGTCCCTCCTCCCCGAACTCGCGGAGGACCGTCTGTCGGGCGAACCGTTCGGCCATCACGCCCAATTGTTTCGCGATGCGCGCCTTCGGGCAACCCGGGCCGGGGCCCCCCGCGGCACCGCCGGTTCACCGCCGAGGACGCAGAGATCGCAGAGAAAGGCAGGATCTAGAATTACGGCTTGAAACCCAGATCCGCTTGTCGGGTGTTCTCTGCGTGCTCTGCGTCTCTGCGGTGAGATCTGTCGCTTCCGTAGAACGCGTTTCACCGCCGAGGCGCGGAGGGCGCAGAGGAACCCCGAACTGTACCACTAACCTGACTTCACCCCCCCCTGCCCCAGCTGAAACGATGGCCCAACCTGGGCAGGAGGGCTCTTTGCTGACCATTCGTGGTCTATATGCTATGGCCATTGATGCTCTTGACAAAGGAGCGCGTGGCATCTTATAAATGGAGCTGGAGCTGCGGGCCATGGGCGAGCACCGGGAGGTGGAGCTCCTGCTAC
>CAYSZC010000148.1:0-3174 GCA_964435345.1 uncultured Thermotogaceae bacterium | reverse complement strand
ATCGAACAGATCTCGGCGCTGAGGTTCAAGATTCCTTCGTGTCCTTGGTGTACTTGGTGTACTTCGTGGTAGAAGGGCCGAGGTGGATAGCCACTCCCTGTCCTGTTTTGAAACAGGTTCTAAGGCCTTCGGCTCTGAGGCACACGGGTGAAGATGGTCGCGCTCTTCATGCCGCGCCCGGCCTCCGAGCGCTCAACGCGAGATCGTGGTCGGCGCTCCGCCAACGGACTGGCCGCCGCCCGTAGCGCCGGCTGAACTTCCCCACAACGAAGTCCGGCAATCCCTGACGTCGGTTACCCCAATCGGAACGCTCGATGGCCTAGAAATGCCGGAGGTACTTCAACGCCTCGAACAGCTCCTCGATCTTCTCCTCGCCGTGGCCCTCTTCGATCGCGCGGCGGACGCAGTGCCGGGTATGGGACTCGGTCAGGGCCCGCGCGGTGCGGCTGAGGATCCCTTGGACAGCAGCGATTTGCTTGAGGATGTCCACGCAGTACGCGTCCGCCTCCACCATGCGCTGGATGCCCGCGACGTGTCCCCCCGCCGTTCTGAGGCCCCGCAGCATCTTGACCTTAAGCCCAGGCTCTTCCCGCAAGCTTCCCACGTGTTCCATGCGTCCTCCTTCGCGATGGGTGAAGCATAATCCAGGATGACGCAGCTCGCCTCAGCGAGCAAGGATCCGGGCGAGCTCGAAAAGCGTGGGGTCGAGGGTTCTTCTTTTCTCTGCGACCTCGGCGAGGGGGGTGATACCCACCTCGCCCTGGAGCCAGCCCACGAGCACGCCGTGTTCCCCCCTGGCGAGACATTCCACAGCGGCGGCCCCGAGCCGGGTCGCCAGCAGCCGGTCGAACGCCCCCGGGGCCGCGCCCCGTTGGACGTGGCCGAGGATCGTCACCCGAAGCTCGAACCCGAGCCGTTTCTCGTTCGCGTGGAAGTACTCGGCGAGCCGGGCTGCGTTGTACGCCGCCCCCTCGGCAACGACGACCAGGGCGTGGCTCTTCCCCCGCTCGTAGGCCCGGTGCAGCTCCTGAGCCAGCGCCTCGGGCTCGGTCGCAACCTCGGGGATCACCACCGCCTCTGCCCCGCCGGCGATCCCGGCCATGAGCGCCAGGTACCCGCAGTCGCGGCCCATCACCTCGACGAGGAACGCCCGGCCGTGGGACGACGCGGTCACTTTCAACCGATCAATGGCCTCCAAGGCAACGTTGAGGGCGGTGTCCACGCCGATCGTGACGTCCGACCCCACGAGGTCGTTATCAATGGTGGACGCCACCCCGACCACCGGGACCCCGAGCTGGGACAGGGCGTGGGCCCCGGCTTGGGAGCCGTTCCCGCCGATCACCACTAAGGCCTCGATCCCGTTTCTCTGGAGGGCCTGGAGCGCCTTGCGGC
Organism: uncultured Thermotogaceae bacterium; assembly: GCA_964435345.1. Classification (GTDB taxonomy): domain Bacteria; phylum Bipolaricaulota; class Bipolaricaulia; order Bipolaricaulales; family Bipolaricaulaceae; genus Bipolaricaulis. The sequence goes on along the minus strand of CAYSZC010000148.1, from coordinate 1,782 downwards.
GGCCGGCCTCGGTCCGGAACTCCGGGCAGCGGGCGCTGCCGAGGATCGTCCCCCCAAGCTGAAGGATGCCTCCCACGTCCCGTGCGCCCAGGGGGGTCATCTCCCCCGCGGCGAGACCGGCGTAGCCCCGCCGCACGCCATGGACTTCCCATCCGCGCGCGATTCCCGTCCGCACGACGGCGCGAAGTGCCGCGTTCATCCCCGGCGCGTCGCCCCCGCTCGTGAGGACCGCGATACGTTTCATCTCAGGCGCGGGCTCGCTCGCCGATTCGCCGTGCGGCGAGGACTCCGGTCACGGCGGCGAACACGATCCCCCGGGAGTGGCCCGACGCGTCGCCGGCGACGTAGAACCCGGGGAGCGCCGTCTCCATCCCCGGTCCCACCTCGTACCGGGTGTCGTAGAATTTGATCTCGGGAGCGTAGACAAGCGTTCCTTCGGAGGCGAGCCCGGGGATGACCCGGTCCAGCACGTCCACGGCCTCCACCATGTCCACCACGACCCGATGGGGAAGGGCCATGGACACGTCGCCCGGGGTGAACGTGTCGAGGCTCGGGCGGACGGACGCCCGGCGGATGCGATCGGCCGTGGACCGCCGCCCTTGCTTCAGGTCCTTCAGCCGCTGGAGGATCGGCTTCCCGCCGCCGATCGTCGTGGCGAGCTTGGCGATCGCCCGGCCGTACTCGGTGGTGTCCTCCACCGGGTCGGTGAGCTCGACGTGCACGAGGAGCGCGAAGTTCGTGTTCCCTGTCTTTTTCTTGTTCTCGGCGTGGCCGTTCACGAGCACGAACTCGCCGTGGTCCTCCTGGACCACGAACCCGCGCGGGTTTGTGCAGAACGTGCGCACCATGTCGTCGTAGGTCGGGGTGCGCACGCGGAGCTTGGCGTCGTACATGACCCGCTCGATCGGGTCGTACAGCTCGGCCGGGAACTCCACCCGCACGCCGACGTCGAGCGGGCCGAACTGGGGCCCCACCCCAAGCCCCCGCGCCACCTCGCGGAGCCAGTACGCGCCCACCCGCCCCGGGGCGGCGATCACGGCGTCGGCATGGATCTGTCCTTCACCTAGCTCCACGACGAACCCGCCGTTCGCCCGGGCGATGGTCTTGACCTCGTCCCCTAGCCGAAACGCCACCCCCCGGTCAAGGAGGTCGCGGTACATCGCGTCAATCACCTCGCGGATCCGCCCGGTGCCGATGTGGCGCTGGCGTCCGGCGATGAACTCTACCCCGGCTTCCGCGGTCGCCTTCTTCAACTGGGCCAGCGCTCCCGGGTCCTCCCCGGAGTACTGGCTGGGCGCACCGTACCGGGTGAACACCTCGTCCACGTGGGAGATGAGGTCGTCCAGCTCCCCGACTGCGCACCCGATCGCCGCAGGGTCCCCGCCGATGCGGGAGGTCAAGTTGAGCTTCCCGTCAGAGAACGCCCCGGCCCCACCGACCCCGCACGTGTTGCTTGTCCGCTCGCGCGGGGCGAGGCCCTTCTCCACGACGACCGTAGACAGGCCCGATCCCGCCATCTCGAGGGCCGCAAACAAGCCCGCCGGCCCTGCCCCCACCACTGCCACGTCGTACCGCACCGCACGCTCCTTCCGGGTCAAGACGACTCCCGTTTGCCGCATGTCTGCCGCAGGCTAAATCTACCGCACAGACCGCCTGTCTGCCGTGCGGGCACAGGCCGGGAGTCCGCAGCGTCGGGCTTCGTGCACAACGGGTCTCACCGCAGAGCGCGCAGAGAACGCGGAGAACAGCCGGTCAACCGAAAACCCCGCCACAAAGGACACG
>CAYSZC010000147.1:1646-3198 GCA_964435345.1 uncultured Thermotogaceae bacterium | reverse complement strand
CCTCACAGCCCGTCACCTCCGATGTAGCGCACGGACACGAACTGGCCGAACGTGCGCACGTGCTCGGCGGCGAGCGGGTCCTGTCCTACCCAGCGGCCGTCCACGACGAACGCGTACTCGTACCGCCCCGCGGGGAGGGCCACGGTCACCGCCCACACGCCGTCCCCATCGTGGTCAAACAAGGCGATCGGCTGCCAGGCGGAGAAGTCCCCGACCACCGCGACGGACTTGGCGCCGGGCGCGGCCACGGTGAACAGGTTCGCCCCAGAAGCGGGCAACGGTCGGAAGATCGGGATGGACAGCCTCCCCAGGGCGATCCCGATCAAGAGGATAGCCACGCCGCCGGCCAGTGCCCATCCCGGCCGGATCCGGCGGGAAGAGAAGGCAGACGAGATCCGTGACGCGAACGGCTGACGCGCCGGGGGGGCCGCCAGGCGCCGGACCACCCGGCCCTCCAATCCCTCCAACGCGGGCAGGCCGGCTCGCACCTCACGCGCGACCGCCTCGCGAATCACCCGATCCAACTCATCCAACGGCATCGCGAATCACCCCCCGTGCTGCCAGTTCCGCCCGGACCAGGGCCCGCGCCCGATGCAGGCGCGTCTTGACCGTTCCCAGCCGCAGGCCGAGCACACCGCCGATCTCCTCGAGCGGAAGGTCGTGCCAGTAGCGGAGCACCACCGGGGCGCGGTACGCCTCGGGAAGCCCCCACACCACCTCGCGCACGCTTTGCTCCATGTCCTCTTGCCACACCGTCTGGGCCGGATCCTCGGCCCACACCTCTTTCAGTCTGGGTTCCCGACGACGCTTGCGGAGCGCGTTCTTGGCCACGTTGGCGGTGACGGTGAAGAACCACGTCGAGAACTTCCGGGACAGGTCGTACCGGTCCAGGCGTTGGTAGGCGCGGACAAACGCATCTTGGACCGCGTCTTCCGCGTCCGCGCGGTTGCGCAGGATCGCCACCGCGACCCCGAACGCCGCCTCTTTGTATCGGCTCACGATCTCCCCCCATGCTTCCAGGTCGCCGTTCAGGCTCCTCTGGAGGAGCTCAAGTTCCCCGTCTTCCACCCGGCCTCCTTCCGTGTCAATATACACCGTCCGGGGAAACCGGGTTTCGCCCGGACAGATGTCCACTGGGCGATGGACGGAACCGCCACCAAGAGTTCGCTGTATTCCTCCAGAGCGTCCGCGAGTCGGGCTACGCTCGGGCCAGTTGCAGCGTAAGGAGGTCGGTATGCGCAGTGTGTGGAGAATGGCAGTTCTTGTTCTTCTCGGGCTGGGGCTGACGGGGTGCATGTGGCTGTTCCCCCCGCTCCAGGCGGTGCTCACGGCAACCCCCACGTCGGGGGACGCCCCGCTTAGCGTGACGTTCAGTGCGGCGGGCTCCACGGGAACGATCGTTTCCTTCACCCTGGACTTCCAGACCGACGGGATCGTGGACCACACAGGCACGAATATCGCGGCGGGGGTCAGCCACACCTACACGGTCCCCGGTACCTATACGGCCACATTGACCGTGCAGGACAACCGCGGGCGGACGAGCTCTGCCACC
>CAYSZC010000147.1:0-1546 GCA_964435345.1 uncultured Thermotogaceae bacterium | reverse complement strand
ACCCTAGGCCGACCTAGCGTCGCAGCCGACCTCTGCGGCCCCGCCCCAAGCGGGGCCGCTTTGTCATGCCGCCGAGGAAAACCAGGATCGCCGCCGCTCCCAACACGGGTCCGTCCCCGAACACCGTGTACGGCGTGAGGCCAGAGTAAAGGGGTACCGGCAGGACGAACACCCCCTTCGTCCAAGGAGGGAATCGGCCCAGATCCTCTCCCCGCGGGCCCCAGCCCCCGGTGACCCCGGTCTGCCCGGCCTGGACGAACGCTCGCCCTGTCTCCACCGCCCGCAGCGCGCCCAGCGCGTAGTGCTCCCACAGGATCCGCGTCCGGCCGAACCAGGCGTCGTTCGTGGGGGTGATCAGGACTTCCGCCCCTTTGCGCGCGAGCTCGCGGCTGACCCCCGGGAACGTGGACTCGAAGCAGATCATGATCCCCAGGTTTCCCACCGGCTGCACCGCCTCGCCCGGGGTCAGGTCGAACGGGAGGAACGTGTCAATCACCCCGCCGAAACCGAGCCTCCGCCAAACCTCCCGCCACGGCACGGACTCCCCAAACGGCACGAGGCGCGTCTTGTCGTAGGATCCCACCACCTCCCCGGTCGGGGAGAGGACGAGGACCGTGTTGTACACCTGCCCGTCGCGGAAGTCGCCCGTCCCGACCAACAGCGTGGCCCCGACCCGCCGCGCCGTGGCCTGGAACATCTCGAGGTACTCCGGCTCGTCACGAATCCAGGGGAGAGCGTTCTCGGGGAGCACAATCAGATCCACGGGGGGGGCGATGCTTGCCAGGAGTTCCCGGTAGATCTCCTCGTGCTCCGGAAGCCGACTGTAGTCCATCTGCTCCGCCTTGGGGATGTTGGGCTGAACGAGGGCCATCTGCAGCGTCTCGACTGGCCGAGTGGTTGGGGGAAGCGCACTCAGAGCAAAGAGGACCAGCGGGCCCGCGGCTGCCCAGGGAAGCCACCGCGGCCGGCGGAGGCCCCGGGCGAGGCACCCCGCGGTCCACGCCACGCCCAGCGAGAGGAGCCACGGCCCGCCGAGGGCTGCCGCAGGGAGAAACGGGCTTTCGGCCATGCCCGCCGGGACGCTCCCGAAGGTGAACCCCAGCGGGCCTGCCGCCCGCGCCGCCTCGATGAGCGCCCACGCCCCGGCCCAGAGGAGGGGGTGCGCCCGCCACCCGGCCACGGCCCCGAACGCGGCCAAGAACAGGGCCCCAAAGATAGAGAGGGCGATCCAGGCGAGGAGCGTCACCGGCCCCACGAGCGGCCAGAGCGAGAAGAGCGAGGCGAACTCGAGGAGGAAGAAGGCCAGCCCGAACATGGCCCCCAACCTCAATCCCCGCCACGGGCCCGCCCCATCGAGGGCCCACAGGAAGGGGACGAGAGCAAGCCAGACGAGCCATCCCCACCCCGGATAGAACGCAGCCCACAGGAGCAAGGCCGCGCCGAGGGCGCCAAGCCAACCTAACCGCCGCGACATGGCCCGATGATTATAATGGCTCTTCCGGGAAACGTGTGGGTAAGCGGCCTGCGCTATGGAGGATTGGATCTC
>CAYSZC010000146.1:0-3261 GCA_964435345.1 uncultured Thermotogaceae bacterium | reverse complement strand
TGATCGTACGGTTGGGGTACGGATGCTCACCGTGGAGGACGAGGGCGCCCGGGAGGGACCGGCGGTGGGTCGCTCTGCCCGCGGGCCAGGTCAAGGTCGCGCTGGCCGCCCTGGTGGAGGAACGAAGGGCGCCGGGGCGTCCGTGGCAGAAACTTGTTCCATGGGCTCGATGCGAGGGCGAAGACCGGGCTGGGGCGGTTGTGGTACAAGACAGCGGACGCACAGCGCGTTGGGGTACCTGCCTGCGCCGTAGGTAGGCAGGCAGGCCGGACGCCTGAGGAGTTCCGGGACGGGGTGATGAGCCTGCTTCTGGAACGCGGCCAGCCCTCGACGTACCATCGAAGGCAGGAGAACGCTCGGAAGCGGCGTGGCGCAACGAACGCGCCGAGTCTCGACCGGTGGTACGAAGTTAGGAGGCACGGATGAACCCAAGAAAGCTCGTGACGATTCTTGTAGCCGCTGTATGCCTGGGCACGTTCGCCGGTGCGGCCGCCCCGCCCGAGCGGGTGGTGGTGGCGGGGATACCGCTCTACTCGGAGATCCTGATCTCCCTCGGCCTTGTGAACCGGATCGTGGGCGTGGCCGACTCGCCGGAGAACCCCCCGGAGGTGGCCGGCCTCCCCAGGGTGGGGCCGGTGTGGCAACCGAGTCTGGAGGCGATCGTGGCGCTTGACCCAGATCTCGTGCTGGGGGCCGCTCCGCTCCTCCGAGACCAGCTTGTCGCCCTCGGCGTGGCGAACCTGTCCGGGGGAGGGGACGAGATGTGGATCACGGACTTTGCCGGAGTCCTGGACACGATCGTGCTGGTGGGCCGGGCGCTGGGCGTCGAGCGCGAGGCCCAGACCCTGGCCGGGGAGATCGCGATCGAGATCCTCGCCATCGAGGCCCGGGTGCTGGGGGGCGAGCGTCCGTCGGCCGCGATCCTGTATCTCTTCGACCCGGCCGGGACCCCGTACGTGGCCGGGCGGGGGACCCCGGAGGACGAGCTCATCTCTCGCGGGGGGGGCGTTAACGCGTTCCGGGACCTCGGTGGGTACCTCCAGGTGGGGGCCGAGGCACTCCTCGCCCGCGATCCCGCCGTCCTGTTCGTGGGCACCGGCCAGCGAGAGAACTTGGTCCGGCACGTCACGTTGACCGCCCTGACCGCGGTGCGGGAGGGGCGCGTCTTCGAGATCGCGGCGAGCCGCCTCGTGTCTACCCGGGTGGTCGAGGTGCTGGCCACGGTGGCCCGGGCCCTCCACCCGGAGGCGTTCGGGGAGGGGGATTGAAGGGGACGGTCTACCTCGTCCTGGGAGCGCTCCTCGTCGTGGGTGTCCTGGCCGGGCTTGCCCTGGGCGCGACCCACATCCCGTGGGCAAGGCTTCTCTCCTACGCCTTCGGAGACCGGGGCGCCCTGTCCCCGGCCGAACTCTTGATCCTGGGGAGGATCCGGCTCCCGCGGGTCTTGCTCGGGTTGCTCGTGGGCGGGGCGCTGGCCGTGGCGGGCGGGGCGATGCAGGGGCTGTTTCGCAACCCCCTAGCGTGCCCTTACACGCTCGGGCTCGCCAGCGGGGCCTCGGCCGGGGCGGCGGCGGTCATCACGGCGGGCCTTGCCCAGGGAAGCCTGTGGGCCCTCCCGGGCGGGGCGTTCGTCGGCGCCGCCACGGCCGCCCTCGCGGTGGGGGCTCTCGCCCGTACCCGCCGCGGGACGACCCCTCTGACCCTCATCTTGGCGGGGATCGCCCTCGCTACTTTGTTTTCCGCCGTCACGGGCGTCCTCATCTATTTCGCCAACCCCCAGGAGAGGGGGGCGATCCTGGTGTGGACGATGGGCGGCTTGGGTCGAGCCACCCCGGCTGCCCTGGCGTATCTTGCCCCGGTCGTGTTGGGCGGAATCGTGGTCGTGCTCGCCTTCGCCCGCGACCTCGACGTCCTCGCCCTGGGGGACGAGCAGGCAAGCCACATGGGGGCCGCCCCCAGCCGGGTCCGGTTCGTGCTCCTCGCCGCGACCACGATCATGACCGCCGCCGCGGTCGCCTGCGCCGGCCCGATCGGGTTCGTGGGACTGATCGTGCCCCATGCCCTGCGCCTCGTCCTCGGACCAGGCCATGCCCATCTCCTCGGGGCCTCGGCCCTGGCCGGGGGGGCGTTCCTGGTGTGGGCCGACCTCGGGGCTCGACTGGTCTTGCGACCGGTGGAACTCCCGGTGGGCCTCATCACTGCGTTCCTCGGGGTCCCGTTCTTCCTCTACCTCCTGCGGCGCGGAGCGGTCCGATGAAGCTATCGGCCCGTGAGCTAGGGCACCGCTACCAGGAACGGGTGGTGCTGTCGGGGGTGGAGTTCACCGTCGCGGGGGGAGAACTCCTCGCCGTGGCGGGGCCGAACGGGGCCGGCAAGTCCACGTTGCTTCGCCGGATGTCCGGGGCCCTGCGCGGCCCCGGCGTGATACTGCTCGATGGTGCAGATCTGACCAGACTTCCCGCCCGGGTCCTCGCCCAGCGGCTCACGATGCTCGAACAAGAGGCGCCGACCGACCTCGAGTTCCGGGTGGAAGAACTCGTGTTCTTCGGCCGCCACCCGTACCGGGCCCGCCTGGGGCCGATGAGCCCGCGGGACAAGGCCGCGGTGCACCAAGCAATGGCGGCGATGGGCATCCTGGACCTCGCCGCTCGCCCGTTCTCCCGGCTCTCGGGAGGAGAGCGGCGCAAGGTCCTCCTCGCGACCGTCCTGGCCCAGGAACCCCAGGTCCTCCTCCTCGACGAACCCACCGTTCATCTCGACGTGCACCACCAGCTCGAGATCATGTCCCTCCTCTCCCGACTCGCCGCGGACGGACGGGCGGTACTGTGCGCACTCCACGATCTCAACCTCGCCGCGGCGTTCGCCCACCGTCTGCTCCTGCTCAAACAGGGACGGATCGCCGCCATCGGCCTCCCCACGGAGGTGCTGACCCAGGAACTTCTCCGCGACGTGTTCGGGGTCGAGGCGGTCGTACTGCAAAGCCCGGCCACTGGTTGCCCGGTCGCTCACTTCTTCGTGCCCCCGTGGGCGGAGGACCGGGGGAATCCGCACGCGGCATGAGGCTGAAGCCGAGCCATTGAACCTGCCCCGAGGCCACTCGGCTTCCCGGGCGTGCGCCCACGACTGCGGGCCAGGGTAAGAGGTCGGATCGGCGAGTCCGAAGGAGGGTGGTCGAAAATGGGGCTCTTCACGGTTTGCAGTGGGTAAGGTGCTACGATCCCTCCGCAGGCTACGAGAGGAGGGATCATGGACGATCGGCAG
>CAYSZC010000145.1:0-3293 GCA_964435345.1 uncultured Thermotogaceae bacterium | reverse complement strand
GAGAGGAGAAGGAGAGGGGGGCGTCCGTAGTGAGGGGAATTGCGTAGGGGAGAGGACCTGCCAACCATGACAGGACAACAGCGACGGCAGTTCTCACGCAGGCTGCTTGGTGGCCACGAACGGCCGGGCCAGCCGTGCTTGGGCGACGGGGTTCCCATCTCGATACAAGCGGAACTCGAAGAAGTTCGTCAGGATCAGGTTGGGGAAGGTGCCCCGATAGCGCCGGAGTTGCTCGGTCTCGGCCACCGGCTCCAGGTTCTCGACGGTGGGCCGCTTAGCCTCGATGTAGCCCACGATGTGCTCGCGGCCGTCCCACACCCGAAAGTCGGGGTTTCCGGCATCGGTCGGCTCGGGAAGCGTGGTGACGTGGGCGCTATCGAGCTTGGTGGCCTGGGCCCACGTCTCCAGGAACTCGGCCAGCGCGCGGTAGAACGATTCCTCGCGGGGGCCGTCGTGGACCGCGCCGTGGGCCGCGACCGCGGTGAGCGCGAGGTAGTCCCGAAAGAGGGCCTTCTCGGGCATGGCTCGTTATATCCGGGAGCGTGCCTCCTAACCACCCCCGGCCCGGCGTCGGCGCACGTCGTTTGCCGGTGCGGACGGAACGCACTACCATCGGAGATCCGCATCCGGAGGTGGGCTGGACATGCAGAAGCTCCTGCGCGTGAACATGGGCAATCTGACGGTGGCCTACGAGGACCTCCCCAAGAGGTACAGCCAGATGGGAGGCCGTTGGCTGACCTCGCGAATCGTCTTGGACGAGGTTCCGCCGACGTCCCATCCCCTCGGGCCCGCGAACAAGGTCGTGTTCGCTCCGGGGATCGTGACCGGGACCCCGGCCCCGACGTCGTCCCGCCTCTCGGTGGGCGCGAAGTCCCCGCTCACGGGGACGATCAAGGAGAGCAACGCCGGGGCGGCGTTCAGCCAGAAGCTGGCCCGTCTCGGGATTCGGGCGATCGTCGTCGAGGGCCGGGCGAAGCCGGGCCAGTTCTCCCTCCTTCGGATTACCAAGGACGGCGCGTCGTTCGAGCCCGCCGCCCCGTGGACCGGGAAGGGCCTGTACCAAGCGTTCCCGGCCCTGTTCCAGAAGTACGGGGGCGTGCCGAAGGTCGCGATCATGGGGATCGGCGTGGCGGGCGAGATGCGGATGGGTTCCGCTGGGATCGCGTTCAACGACCTCTCCGGCCGGCCCAGCCGCTACGCGGGCCGGGGCGGACTCGGCGCGGCGCTCGGGAGCAAGGGGCTCAAGTTCATCGTGGTGGACGACACCGACGCCCCGAAACTGGAGATCCAGAATAAGGACCTGTTCGCGAGCGGCCGGGGCAAGCTCGCCCACGCCCTCGCCACGCACGCCATTACCAAACCGAAAGGGGCGCTCAATACGTACGGTACCGCCGTCCTCATCAACATCATCAACGAGGCGGGAGCTCTGCCCACCCACAACTTCCGCGAAGGGCGGTTCGCCGGGGCCGCGAAGATCGCCGGGGAAGCGATCTTCGAAGGGAATAAGGCCCGCCTGGGGAAGGAACTGTACAACCACCCGTGCAGCCCCGGCTGCACGATCCAGTGCTCGAACACCTGGCACCGCCCCGACGGCACGGAGCACACCTCGTGCCTCGAGTACGAGTCGGACTGGGCGCTGGGGGCCAACTGCGGGATTGACGACCTCGACGTGATTGCGGAACTGAACCAGCTCTGCAACGACTACGGCCTGGACACGATCGAGGCCGGAGGCACGCTCGCCGTGGCGATGGAGGCCGGGGTGGCGAAGTTCGGCGACGGGGCGCGGGCGATCGAACTCCTCCACGAGATCGGCAAGGGAACTCCGCTCGGGCGGATTCTCGGCGCCGGGGCCGCGGTCACGGGCCGCGTGTTCGGCGTGGAGCGCGTCCCTGCCGTCAAGGGACAGTGCATGCCCGCCTACGATCCCCGCGCGATCAAGGGGATCGGCATGACGTACGCCATCTCCACGATGGGCGCCGACCACACCTCCGGCTACACGATCGCCCCGGAGATCCTCGGGGTGAGCGGCAAGGCCGACCCGCTGGCCACGGACAAGACGGACATGGTGCGGGCCTTCCAGTACGCCACAGCGTTTCTCGACGCGACCGGGCATTGCCTGTTCACCGCGTTCGCGATCCTCGACATCGCCGCGGGACTGGAGGGAATGGTCGAGGAGTGCAACGCCATTCTCGGCACGCACTGGACGACCGCGGACGTGGCCCGGATCGGGGAGGAGGTCATCGCCATCGAGCGGGCGTTCAACGAGGCCGCCGGGTTCACCCGGGCTGACGATCGGCTCCCGGAGTTCATGAGCCGCGAGAAGCTCCCGCCCCACGACGTGGTGTGGGACATCCCCGACGAGGCTTTGGACAAAGTCCACGCCCCGTAGCGCCCGTGACAGCCGTAGTCGAGGTTCACCTGTACGGCCGGCTGCGCCGGTTCGCCGAGGATCGGGATCCGACCAGGGATTCTGTCGCTCGCATTCCCGTTGGGGCGAACGACACGGTCGCCGCTGTGACCGAGAGGTTGGGGATCCCCCAGGAAGAGCTGGGGACGAACGTGTTCGTGAACGGCTGCTACTCCCGGCTCTCGCACCGTGTGCATCCCGGGGACCGGATCGGGCTCTTCCCGAACGACATGAACCTCCTCTACCGGTGGTATTTTGCCCCGGTCGGCGGCGATGATCACGGTTGAGGTTCGGCTGTACGCGGACTTGCAGAGGTACACGCCCGACCTGCGGGTGGGGGAGCCACGCTCGGTCACTGTCCCTGCGGGAACCACGGCGGCGGAACTCCTCGCCACGCTCGGAATCCCCACCGAAGTGGTGCGGCTGGTGTTCGTGAACGGCATCGTCCGCCCGCTCGATCAGGAACTCAATGACGGCGAGCGGGTGGGGATCTTCCCCCCGATCGGCGGGGGCTAGCAGCCCGTGTGGGAATCCCCGAGGTCCGCGGACCTACGGTACGCGGGCTTCGGCACACGGATTCCCGCTGTAGATCTGTACGCACGGCGGAGTCCCTGGCTTGTTTACCGCCGAGACCGCCGAGGTCGCAGAGGAGCCCCGAACTGCACCACCAAGGGCACGAAGGAGGGCACGAAAAACACAAAGGGACTGGGGGTTCCCAACCCCAGAGTTCATGCTTGTTATTCTTCGTGTCCTTGGTGCCCGTTGTGGTGGGCTCTTCAGTCGGCCGGTTGTCCTCCGCGTTCTCGGCGTCCTCAGCGGTGAGTCTGTATTCAACCGCGGGGATCCGATCTTGTCCGCGCCTGCCTGTCGGCAGACAGGTAGCCGA
>CAYSZC010000144.1:0-3298 GCA_964435345.1 uncultured Thermotogaceae bacterium | reverse complement strand
GTACAGCGGGAATCCGTGAGCCGAAGGTCCGCGTGCCACGGGTCCGCGGCCCCCGGGTTTCCCACACGGGCTGTTAGCATTGGAGGGTCATGGGGTACGTGAAGTTCCTCGGCACAGCAGGCGCGCGGTTCGTGGTCGCCCGTCAGCTCCGGTCCTCGGCAGGCACGTGGATCGAGCTTGGAGGGACCCAACTCCTGCTCGACCCTGGGCCGGGGACGCTCCTCCGGGCCCGCAAGAGCCGCCCTCCCCTTGATCCGCTGAAGCTCGACGCGATCCTGCTCTCCCACAAGCACCTCGACCACTCGACCGACGCGAACATCATGATCGAGGCAATGGCCGACGGGGGCTACAAGCGCCGTGGGACCCTCCTCGCGCCGGGTGACGCCCTAGAGGGCGACGACCCCGTGGTCCTCCGGTACGTCCGGCCATTCCTGGAACGGATCGAGACCTGGCACGCCGGCGCGGAATACGAGGTGGCGGGGCTGGCGATCCGTCCTGTGCCCCATACCCACGGGAGCGTGGAGACGTACGGGCTTGTGCTGAATTCCCCGGAGGGGAGGGTCGGGTTCGTCACGGATGCCAAGTTCGCCCCCGAACTCGCTGTCAGCTACGCGGGGTGTCGGTTGCTCGTCCTGAACGTAGTGATGCGCGACTGGAAGCCCGACGTGGACCACCTCTCGCTCCCGGAGGCAGCGGAGATCATCCGTACCGTGCGGCCCAAGCTTGCCGTGCTCACCCATTTCGGGGCGACCATGCTCCGGGGGAATCCGCGGGGTCTCGCCGCCGAACTTGCCGAGACCTTGGGGATCCCGGTGATCGCCGCGGCGGATGGACTTACGGTGGCGGCAGCCGATTGGCGGTCCGATTAGCCGCCGCAGCGGCTTGTCGGCACAATCTCGAGTCGAAGGAGGGTGCCATGACGAAAAGGGTAGCGGGGCTTGGACTGCTGGTTGTGTTTCTGTTCCTATCGGGGTGCGGCCCTCAGATCGTAGGAGAAAGGCCGGTGGCATCTGTGGTGTACACACCGGCGCGTGGGGAGGCCCCGCTCGAAGTGACGTTCGACGGGTCGCTCTCGGCCGTCCCTGGCGGAACGATCGCCGCGTACGCTTGGGACTTCGGCGATGGCCACACCGGGACGGGGAGAGAAGTCTCGCACAGGTATCGGGCGGAGGGGACGTACCTTGCGAGGCTGACCGTGACAAGCGAGCAAGGGCTGACGGGCACAACCCAGGTTCGAGTGATCGTTGGGGAGTCCTACCCCCTCGACGTAGTGGAGTGGACGGTGAAGGATGCGTACTTCGGCCAGCGCGTGGTCGGACGGGTGAAGAACATCGGGACCCGCAAGATCGCCCAGGGGCGCGTCGTGGTCCGATTCTACGACACGCACTGGAACATCATCCAGGAGCGGTCGGATGAAGTAAACGATCTTGCCCCCGGAGCTGAAGAGATCTTCGAGATCACGACAGCACTCCGCCGCGAGGGGATCGGCAAGGCGCCGAACCACACGATCTACACCGAGGTCCTCCACAGCAACCATCCTCTGTCACCGTAGAGGACGGCGCCGGGGTCGTAGACGATGGGAAACGTCACCCCGCGCTCGGCGACGATCGCCGGGACCTCTGGCCACCGCTCCGGGCACACCCCGACCACCGCGACCCGCTCGCCGTAGCGCCGGTGGAGTTCTTCAAGTACCACGAGGTCGTGCTTGCACGCCCCGCACCAGGTGGTCCAGAACGCTATCACCAGCGGTTTGCCGCGCACAGAGGACGTGCTGAAGGTCCCAAGCCCAGACAAGGTGAACGCGGGTGCTCTCTGGCCGACGATGGGGAACACCCCTTCCACCCGGACGATCCCTTTCCGGCTGGAGGAGGAACCCCATCACGACGAGGAGGGCGCGGGCAACGGCGAGCCAGCGCAGATCCATGGTCGCGAGTCTAGTGCCGCCCGGCGGCGTGGACGAGCTGGCCGAAGGACAGGCCCCCGTCCCCCGGCGGGACGAGCCGGTGCGAGAGGAACCGGAGGCCGGCGCCCTCCACCTCGGCCCTGATGGCGCTCGCGATCGCGTCGTTCACGGCCACGCCGCCCGTGAGACCGATCACCCCGATTCCCTCTTCCCGGGCCGCTTCCACGGCGAGGCGGGCCAGACCCCGGGCGAGACCTTCCTGCGCCGTGGCCGCGAGGTCCTCTGTACCCGTCCCCCCGTCCCGTAGCTTGGCCAACGAACGGAACAGGGCCACGGCGTCGAAGACCGTTCGGCCCTCGAAGCTGCGGAGGGAGAGAGGGATGTCCAGGGCCTGGCCCTGCGCCGCGGTGGCCTCCAGCCGCATCGCCGGTTCCCCCTCGTACGTCCTCTCTCGCGAGATCCCAAGCCACGCCGCCATCGCGTCGAGGAACCGCCCCGCGCTCGTGGTGAGGGGGCAGTTCAGCCCGCGTTCGATCTGGATGTTCACCGCTTGGCGCTCGGCTGGGGAGAGGTTCGAACCTGCCGGGTCCAACCCTGCGGCGAGGAGGTAGCTCGCCGCCATCCGGGCCGGGCGCAGGGTCGCGAGGTCCCCGCCCGGCATCGGAACAGGGAGGAGAGATCCGGCTCGGGTTACGGCACCTTTCCGCCAGACGAGGATCTCGCCGCCCCACGCCTGGCCGTCCTCCCCGTACCCGTACCCGTACCCGTCGGCGGCGATCCCCACAAGCGTGTCCACTCCCCATTCCGCAGCGAGCCCGGCCACGTGGGCCACGTGGTGCTGGACCGGGAGCGCCTTCCCTAGTTCTTGAGCGAGCCGGGTCGTGGCGAACCTCGGGTGGAGGTCGCACGCGATCACCCTCGGCAATGGCGTCCCGACGAGGTGCAGGAGGTGATCCAGAGACTGACGGAGGAACTCCAGGGTATCGAGGTGCTCCGTGTTCCCGATGTGCTGCGACAGGAAGACCTTGCCCCGGACGTAGACAGCGAGGGTCACGTTGAGATCGCCTCCCAGGGCAAGGAGGGGTTCTTCCCCGAGATCGAGGGGGATCGGCTCCGGGACCCAGCCCCGGGACCGGCGGAGGAAGACCGGGGCCCCGGCGGCGAGGCGCACCACCGAGTCGTCGCACCGGGCGACGATCCGCCGGTCATGAAGGAGGAACCCATCGGCCACCCCAGAGAGCTCGGCCAGGATCCGCTCGTCCTCGATGAGCATCGGCCGGCCCGGGAAGTTGGCGCTCGTCATCACGAGCGGAAACTCGATCTCCCGGAACAGGAGATGATGGAGACCGGTGTAGGGGAGCATCGTCCCCACCGTGTGCAGCCCCGGCGTCACGC
>CAYSZC010000143.1:0-3300 GCA_964435345.1 uncultured Thermotogaceae bacterium | reverse complement strand
GATCGCGGCGGTCCGCCGGAACACGTGGTTGGACGCCGCGGGCACGATCACATCCCTCCTCGGCGTGTCCATGCCTGGATTCTGGCTCGGGCTGATCCTCATCATCATCTTCTCGGTGACCCTGCGCGTCCTGCCGGTGGCGGGCCGGACGGCGTACGGGACAGGGCTTGAGCCACGGACCGGGTTCCTTCTCCTCGACGCGGCGCTCCAGGGCAATGGGCCGGCGTTCGTGGATGTCCTGCGCCACCTGATGCTGCCGGCGCTCGCCCTGTCCGCGGGGATGATGGCGATGACGACGCGCTTGACCCGGTCCAGCCTGCTGGCAACGATCCACCAGGACTACGTGCGGACGGCGCGCGCCAAGGGCGCTCCCGAACGGCAAGTCATCGTGCGCCACGCGTTGCGCAATGCACTCCTTCCTGTGGTGACTGCGGTCGCCCTCAACCTGGGGGCCCTTCTCGGCGGGAACATGATCATCGAGACGGTGTTCGCTTGGCCGGGGTTGGGGCGGCTGGTGGTGGAAGCGGTGAACAACCGGGATTACCCCCTCATCCAAGGGTGCGTGCTCGTCTACGCCATGACCTACGTGTTCCTGAACTTGGTGGCCGACCTTTCGTATGCCTACCTCGACCCGCGCATCGCGACCGGGAAGGGGGGCCGATGATCCGCCGTTCGTGGAAGGCGTTCCGCCGCAACCGCCCCGCCCTGTACGGGGCGCTCTTCCTGGTCGTGTTCGCCATCGTGGCCCTCTTCGCTCCCCGCATCGCCCCCCACGACCCCACGCGGGGCGCTCTCTCCCACCGCCTCCGGCCGCCCGCCCTGTTCGAGAAGGGGACGTGGCAGTATCCGTTGGGGACAGACAACTTGGGGCGAGATGTGCTGAGCCGCATCATCCACGGATCTCGGGTCTCGATCTCCCTAGGGCTGGCGGTGATCGGCCTGTGTACGGTGGTCGGGGTGACCCTGGGGCTCGTCTCGGGCTACATGGGCGGGTGGGTGGATACGTTCATCCAGCGGACGGTGGATGTGCTGCTCGCCTTCCCCTTCCTCATCCTGGCGATCGCGCTCATGGCCCTGTTCGGTCCTGGGTTCACGAACATGGTGGTGGCACTGGCGTTCAAGGAGTGGGTCACCTCGTGCCGCATCGTGCGCAGCGAGGTGCTGGCCCTGAAGGGCGTTGCGTTCGTGGAGGCCGCCCGCGCGAGTGGAGCATCCGCGCTGCGGATCCTGTTCCGCCATCTCCTCCCGAACGTGATCCCATCGGCGATCGTCGTCGGGACCCTGCGCGTGGGGTGGGTGGTGTTGATGGAAGCCTCACTGTCCTTCCTCGGCCTGGGGATCCAGCCCCCCCAGGCGAGTTGGGGGACGATCATCGCCGATGGACGCGACTTCATGTTCCGGGGATGGTGGATCTCCACCTTCCCCGGGATCGCGATCCTCCTGTTCGTGCTGGCGATGAACCTGTTCGGGGAGGGGTTGCGCGATGCCCTCGATCCCCGGCTAGTCGGAACTCCGCTTCCGGAATAGGATCGCGTCTAGTACCTGGTTGCCAAAGAACACGTAACAGTCTATCCGCGCTGAGGGATCCCTGTCCCTCGTCAAGGAGGCGAGATGGTAGGTCAAGCCACGGCAGTCAGGCTGACGGCGGAGGAGCGAACGGTGGTGGAGGGCTGGGTGAAACGGCCAAGGAGCGAACAACGGTTGGCGTTGCGGGCGAAGATCGTCCTCAAGGCTGCCGATGGACAAGGCACGAACCGGATCGCCCGAGAACTTGGCGTACGTCCGGCCACGGTGAGCAAATGGCGCACCCGGTCCGCCCGGTACGGACTCCAGGGGCTGCACGATGCGCCCCGCTCAGGGAGGAGACGGAAGTACGACGAGGGGACAGAGCGGCGGATCCTGGCCGCGCTCGATCGGGCTGTTCCGGGAGGGGAGACAACCTGGACGGCTCGGCTGATCAGCCGTGAGCTGGGGGATGTCACGACTCACCAGGTGTGGC
This sequence comes from uncultured Thermotogaceae bacterium, assembly GCA_964435345.1. Classification (GTDB taxonomy): domain Bacteria; phylum Bipolaricaulota; class Bipolaricaulia; order Bipolaricaulales; family Bipolaricaulaceae; genus Bipolaricaulis. Next base: position 1,301 of record CAYSZC010000143.1, on the reverse strand, counting down.
GGGTCCTACGGAAGCACAAGATCCACCTTCAGCGTCGGCACAGTTGGTGTGTGAGCACCGATCCCGAGTTCGCTCCCAAGGCAGCGGACATCGTGGGGTTGTACCTTGCGCCTCCCGAGAACGCTGTGGTGCTGTGCGTGGACGAGAAGCCAGCGATCCAGGCCCTCGAGCGAGCGCAGGGGTACCTCCGGCTTCCCAACGGACGAGCGCTCGCCGGGTTCAGCCACCACTACAAGCGGAACGGGACCACGACCCTGTTCGCAGCCTTGGAGACAGCGACGGGCCTTGTCCACGCCGGTCACTACACCCGCCGGCGGCGCCGCGAGTTCCTGGACTTCATGAACGACCTCGTCGCCCAGTACCCACCTTCGCAGGAGATCCACGTGATTCTCGATAACCCCAACACCCACAAGCCCAAGCACGACCGGTGGCTGGCCCGACACGAGAACGTGCACTTCCACTTCACTCCCACCCGCGCCAGTTGGCTCAACCAGGTGGAGATCTGGTTCAGCATCCTACAACAACGGATCCTGAGAAACGGGAGCTTCACGTCGCCACGGGCTCTCCGAGAGGCGATTGACCGGTTCCTGGCAGCGTACAACGAAACGGCAACCCCCTTCGAGTGGACGGCCGAGAAGGTCGCCCCGGCCAGACTCGCCAAGCGTTACGCTGACTTACGCAGGTAGGTACTAGCTCCCCAGGTACTTTGCCTCGAGCGCTCTGGCCTGGGCGGCCCCCTCCTCGGTCAGCGCCACCGACTTGGCCCGTCGCGTTTGGCGCAGGCACCCCTTCTGCTCGAGCGTATCCAGTACCTCGAACAGGAACCCTTTCCAGGCGCGGCGCCCGGTCGGCGTACCGGGAGGGGACTCCTCCTCCCACGAGGTAAGGTAGAGCAGGAGGAGCGTCAGCTCCTCCACGGCTTGCTGGGGAGACGTCTCTTGGGGCATCAGCACCACCTCCTTGTTGAGTCGTGGGTCTTGAGAGAGCAGACCATGATCCCAAGTATCGCACGAAACCGTTGCTCACCGCCGAGACCGTCGAGCACGCCGAGAAACCCACAACGCGTGCCTGTAACAACGACAAACATGGACTGGGGAAGACGGATTCTGCCGAAGGCCGCTCTCCGCGTTCTCTGCGTGCTCAGCGGTAAGCCGGTGACGATGTACAAGATCTGGGATGATTGTAGCAAGGCGTGCCAGGCATGGCGGGCGAAGGAGCCCGGCGTCGGGGGGGCCACACCAGGAAGGATGCTCGCGGTCGGACGGGTGGACTAGCAGCCTGTGTGCCAGTAGCCCGCAGAG
>CAYSZC010000142.1:0-3317 GCA_964435345.1 uncultured Thermotogaceae bacterium | reverse complement strand
GTCGGCCGGGTGTTCTCGGCGTTCTCTGCGCGCTCTGCGGTGAGAGCCGTCGGGCGCCTGCCTGTCGGCAGACAGGTAGCCGAAGGCTCAGCGGGCTACCGGCACACAGGCTGCTATGGCGAGAAGACCGTGGGGGGTGCCGCACGCCCAGAGTGCCTCCACAGTCTCCTACCGGACGGTCGTTCCCTGTGGACGTGCTTGGCGGCCCGGCAGCCCGTGGTTGGGGGCGGTAGAATGCCGCTCGTGAACCACAACCGCCAACCGGTCGAACCCCGCCACCGCCTTTCAGGGAGCTAACGTGTGCGGCATCTTCGGCATCGTCACAAGAGAGGAACAAGTTTTGGGGCCGCTCCTCGTTGAAGCAGGGAAGCGGCTCTCCTACCGGGGCTACGACTCGGTGGGGTGCGCCACGCTCGGCGGGGATGGCATCGTGGACCTGCGCAAGGACGTGGGCAAGGTAGGCGAGGTCGCCGAGCGGCTGGGCTTCTCGGAGATGAGGGGACGCCGGGGCATCGTCCAACTGCGCTGGGCCACGTTCGGGGCACCGTCCCAGGCCAACGCCCAGCCCCACCTCGACTCGGACGGCGACCTGGTGGGGGCCCACAACGGCAACGTCGTCAACAACGTCGAGCTGCGCGAGGAGTTCATCGCCCACGGGATGACCGTCCGCTCCACCAACGACGGGGAGACCTGCGTCCACGCCGTGGAGCGGTACGTGGACCTGGGCCATTCCATGCTCGACGCCATCCGCCTCGCGTACGGAGATCTCGAGGGGGACTACGCGTTCGTCATCGGTCGGGTCGGGGAAGACCGGCTCTACGCGTTCAAGAAGGGCTCTGGGCTCGTGGCCGGGGTCGCCGACGGGACGGCCTGCGTGTCCTCCGACCTCCCCTCGATCCTGCCGCTGACCCGCCGTGTGGTGCGGGTGAAGGACGGCGAGATCGTCATCCTCGAGGCGGGTCGGATCGAGCTGCGCCGCGTCCAGGACGGCAGAGCGATCGAGCGGGAAATCGAAACGATCGCCGAGAGCATGGAGGACGCGCAAAAGGGCGGGTACGCGCACTTCATGCTGAAGGAGATCCACGAGCAGCCGCGGCGGGCGAGCGAGATGCTGCACCTGTTCGACGCCTCGCCTCACGTGGCGGCGATGGTGGAGAAGATGAGGGCCGCCCGGCACCTGTACCTGGTGGGCTGCGGCACGAGCCACCACGCCTGCCTGCTCGGGGCGACGTACCTGGCGCGGCTGGCGGGGCGCCCGGCGATCCCCGTCCTCGCCCCGCAGTTCATCCCCCAGTACGCGCCGGCGGTCGGCCCGGAGGACGTCGGGGTGTTCGTGAGCCAGAGCGGCGAGACCAAGGACGTGCTGAACGCCCTGGGGGCCGCTCAGGCCCGCGGGATGGCGCCGCTCTCCCTTGTTAACGTGATCGGCTCGACCCTGATGCGCGAGAGCCGGGCCTATCTTCCGATCGCCTGTGGCTACGAGATCAGCGTCCCGGCGACGAAGACGTTCCTGAACCAATGCCTCGCCTTCCTCTACCTCGCCGTGCGGATGGGCGGGCATTCCACCGCCGATCTGCACCGGCTGCCGGACCTCCTTGAGGAGACGATTGCGGGGACCGAGCCCCAGATCGCTCGACTGAACGGGACCCTCGCCGCGCGCGACGACCTGTACTGCCTCGGGTACGGGCTGACCTATGCGATCGCCCTCGAGGGCGCGCTGAAGATGAAGGAGATCACCTACGCCCACTGCGAGGGGATGCTGTCCACCGAGTTCAAGCACGGGCCGCTCTCTGCGGTGGACGACGGGTACCCCGTGCTGTTCGTGGCCGGGCCGGAGGACGTGCCCTTGCTCGTGAGCGGGATCAACGAAACGACGTGCCGCGGCGGGCGGGCGATCGCCATCGGCGAGGAGGACGCGCGCCTGCGGGCCAATGTTCACGATCTGGTCGTGCTCCCCAAGGCCGGGCCGCTCATGAACCCGCTCTTAGCCGCGGTGCCGCTGCAACTCCTCGCCTACCGGTTGAGCCTGGCCCGCGGGCTCGATCCCGACTACCCGCGCAACCTCAGCAAAACCCTCACCGTAGACTGACGCCGGTCTGGTTCTTCCGAGGGGGCGCGGCCCGGCGGGCGTTGGCCAGCGCGACGCCGCACACGGCGACCAGTCCTCCGCCGAGCGACAGCCAGCTCGGCATCTCCCCCAGCCACAGCCAGGCAATCCCGATCGCCAGCACCGGGATCAGGTAGATGCAGCTGGCGAGGTTTGAAGCGGGAAGGAAGGACAGGCCGTACACCCACAGGACGGAGGCCAGCCCCCCGGGGAACACCCCGAGGTAGACCACCGCGGCCACGGCCCCGAGGGGGGCGTCCCGGAGAGCAGAAAGGAGCCCTGGCAGAAACACGAGCAACGGGATCGTGCCCGCCCAGATGACGTAGGTCGTGAACGCAAGCGGGGGATAGCGGACGATGAACCGCTTCTGCAGCACGCTGTACGCGCTCGTCGAGACGGCCGCCAGCAGGATGACCAGCGCCCCGGGTTCGATGCGGAACGCCTTGCCTTCCCCCAAGGCGATCAGGGCCACGCCCGCGAAGCTGACCCCGATGCCCAGCCACCCGCGCGGCCCCAGGCGCTCCCCGAGCAGCATCACCGCCAGCAAGGAAGTGAACACCGGCGCCGAGGAGATGAGCAAGCTCGCCGCCCCGGCTGTGACCGTCACCTGGCCGTAGTTCAGGGCCACGTGGTAGACGGTGATGCCCACGATTCCCATCCCGAGGAGCATCGGGAGGTCCCGGCGCCGGGGCAGGGGGGACCGGCGGGCCGCGCTCAACGTGCCGAGCGTGGCCGAGGCGACCAGGAACCGGAGCAGCGCGAGCTCCCCCGGAGGAAACGAAGGCAGGGCGCTGCGGATTGCGGCGAAGGCCGAGGCCCACATCAGCAGCATCGCCGCGATGGCGAGAGAAGTGCGCAGGTCAGGCCAAGGATGCGTCACGGTTTCCCCCGACGTCGGTCTGCCGACGTTCCTCCAACGTTCCTCTCTATGCCCTCTCGGTTCGGGGATGGTCGTGCCGGCATGATCGAGCCCCCTGGTTGCGGCGATGCGGGCACTGTACGGGTGGGGCCGTCCGCCGGCAACGTGGTTCAGGATGCGATCGGGCCCTCGGGGTGGCCACCGGCCTACGCTCCACCTCCGTTGGCAACAGCAGGCTCTTTCTCTCGGGTTAGTCCTCACCCTGGGAAGAGCAATGGCATTGACTTAAGCGATTATCCTTACCAGAAGGTCATTAGAAGATTCTCCCTGAACACCGCTTCGTTCCTTCCC
>CAYSZC010000141.1:0-3340 GCA_964435345.1 uncultured Thermotogaceae bacterium | reverse complement strand
TAGAGCGATGATCCTCATTGCACTGCCAGCCTACCGAAGAGGGGAGAGCTACGCATCCCAAGCGAGCGCCTCTCTCGGCGACTCCGCAGCATGGGCCAGATCGGTTGGTCCGGTATACTCGCTGCCATGACCGAGAAGAAGCTGCCGCACTGGGACCTGACGCCGCTCTTCCCAAGCCTGGATTCGCCGAAATTCCAGGCCGCGTGGAAGGACCTCGAGGGCCGCCTTCAGGCCCTGCAACCGCTTCTGGACCGCCACGAGGTGGGCCCGCGGCCGATGAGAGAGACGGATGTCGCGGCGTTCCGCGAAATCGCCGCGGCCATCAACGCGATGCTGGAGGCATTCACCCCGATCCGCGCGTTCGTGTCCGGCCAGGTGGACACGGACAGCACGAACCAGGCCGCCCAGGGCAAGCTCTCCGAGCTCCAGAAGATGCTCCTCGGCTACGAGCGGCTGCGGCCGCGCCTCACGGCGTGGCTGGCCCGGCTGGACCCGGAGCGAATCGGGGCCGGCCCGTACAAGCTCATGCTCGACGAAGCGAAGATCCAGGCCGAGCACATGATGGGCGAGCCCGAGGAGGTCCTCGCCGCCGAGCTCAAGCTGTCCGGAGGAAGCGCGTGGGGCAAGCTCCACGGCAATGTCTCCAGTTTGATCACGGCGACCGTTCAGGGCAAGGAGCTCCCCATCACCGCGGTGCGCAACCTCGCCTACAACCCCGATCCGAAGGTCCGCAAGGAGGCCTTCGACCAGGAACTCGCGGCGTGGAAGGCGCACGAGGTGCCCCTCGCCGCCGCTCTGAACGGGGTCAAAGGAGAGGCCTCGACTCTCAACCGCAAGCGCAAGTGGGGCAACGACCTAGAACCGGCTTTGTTCCGCAACCGCATCACCGAGAGTGCCCTTAGAGCGATGCAGGACGCGGTCGTGGCGAGCTTCCCGCTCTGGAAGCGCTACTTCCGAGCCAAGGCCCGCGCCCTGGGTAAAGATCGCCTCGACTGGTGGGACCTCGCCGCCCCGACGGGCAAGGGCGAGAAGAGCTGGACGTGGGACGAGTCGGGAGCGTTCATCGCTGAGCAGCTTGGCACCTTCTCTCCTTCCGACGCCGAGGTGGCCCGGGTCGCGTTCCGCGAGCGGTGGATTGACGCCGAGCCGCGCAAGGGCAAGCGCGGCGGGGCGTACTGCATGAACGTGGGCCAAGGCAAGAGCCGGATCCTCGCCAACTTCGAGGAGACCTTCGACTCTGTGAGCACGCTGGCCCACGAGCTGGGGCACGCCTACCACAACCACTGTTTGCGCGCGCAGCCCCCGCTCCTCCGCATGTACCCGATGACCTTGGCCGAGACGGCGAGCATCATGAACGAGACGATCGCTGTCCAAGCCGCGCTTCGGACCCTACCGAAGAAAGAACAGCTCCCGATTCTCGAAGCGGATCTCCAAGGTGCGGCCCAGGTCGTGGTGGACATCCACTCCCGGTTCCTGTTCGAGAGCGCGGTGTTCGAGCGGCGGGCGAAGCGCGAGCTTTCCGCCGACGAGTTCTGCTCCCTCATGCTCGACGCCCAAAAAGCAACGTACGGCGACGCACTGGCGAGCTACCACCCCTACATGTGGGCCGTGAAGCCGCACTACTACGGGACCGACTTCTACAACTTCCCGTACACGTTCGGGCTTCTGTTCGGGCTCGCGTTGTACCAGAGGTACGTGGAGGACGGGCAGGCGTTCGTGGCGCGGTACGACGACCTGTTGGCCTCGGTGGGGACATACCCCGCCGCCGAGCTGGCCGGCCGGTTCGGGTTCGACCTCGAGTCGCGGTCGTTCTGGGAAGGCGGGCTCAAGGTGTTGGAGGGAAGGATCGAGCAGTTTGACACAGTTTCCAACCGTAGCAGGGACTAGAAGGCGGTGAGAGGACTCCCGCTGCACTCGCTCCTCGAGGACACGGCCAAGGAGGCAAGGACATGGGCGAAACGACGGACGTCAGATCCGAGAGAGTAACGGCGCGCAGGTGGCTGATTCCCTTCTCAGGTTTCCTGCTGACGCTGATGGGCGGGCTGCTCTACACCTGGGGTGTGTTCGTTGTTCCCCTCGTGAATCGGTTTGGCTGGACGACGGCAGAAGCAACGCTTCCCTTCACGGTCATGCTCGTCGTTCTTGCCATCATCACCGTACCAGCAGGCAAACTGCAGGATAGACTGGGACCCCGGACAGTTTGCCTGATCGGAGCGGTGCTGTTCTTGATTGCTTGGGGTGGGGCAGCGCTGGTCACGCGTTTCCCCTACGTGGAGTGGTTGCTCCTGCTCGTCGGCGTTGTCGGCGGCGCGGCTGGCGGCTCGACCTATGCCTGTGTCGCCCCTGCGGCAAGGAAGTGGTTCCCCGACAAGCCGGCCACCGCCATCTCGTTCGGCTTCATGGGAATGGGTCTGGCCGCTGTTGTCTTTGCCCCTCTGATGGCGGGGTTCTTGATCCCTACGTACGGCATCGAGGGAAGCTTCCTGGTACTTGCCGTCACCACGTCCACGGTAACCCTGTTGGCGGCCTTTCTGATCAGGAACCCACCCCAGGGCTGGGCAGTACCCCACGCTCCAACGACGAAAACAGTGCAGATTCGACAGGAGCTCTCTCCGGGCGACCTCCCCAAGACAGGTCTGTTCTGGCTTATCTGGCTGGCGTTCGTTTTTGTGCTTGCCGGGGGATTCATGGGCCCGAGTTTGATCCCGCCCTTTGGAGAGAGGGTGTTGGGACTGACAGCAGCCGAGGCTGCGGTGGCCGTGGCGATATTCGCTGCGTTCAACGGCTTTGGCCGGCCCATCGCGGGAATGCTGGCAGATAGGTTTGGGTCCATCACGGTGATGGCCATCAGCTTCGGTATCCAGGCAGCGACGCTTCTTCTGTTCCCGGTTGTGGTGACGTCCTTGCCCCTCTTGTGGGTGTCGGGGGCGCTGCTCGGGTGGGGGATAGCCGTGTCTGTGGGCGTCTTCCCCAACTTGACGGCCATTTGTTTCGGTGTGCGAAACCTAGGGATGAATTACGGCCTGGTCTTCACCGCCTGTGCTGTCGGGGCCATTGCCCCTGCCATCGGCGCCTGGCTGTACGACATCACGGGAAGCTATGCCCCGGCCTTTGTGTCGGCAGGAGTGCTGGCCACACTGGCGGCAGCCCTATGCGTGGTGCTCCGGAAGAAGTACGGCTTAGTGTGAGGCGGAAGCACGGCCAAGTGCCAGACCACAGCCGCTCTCCCACCCATTGGTCTCTGGCAGCTCCTTCCCTGTCGGGATTACGGCTTCCTGGCGGGCGCTCTTCCTGGGGTTGAGCCCGGTTTCAGATATCCCTGAACTGCACGCGGCTTCCG
>CAYSZC010000140.1:0-3397 GCA_964435345.1 uncultured Thermotogaceae bacterium | reverse complement strand
CGGACCGTATCTTCGGACTCAATCTTCGAGCCAAGAGCGACAACATCGCGGGGCTACAGCTCGCGGACCTCGTTGTCTCTCCCATCGGCCGCCGTGTGCTCAGAAAGCCTGTCAAGGAGGACTGGCGGGTTGTCGAACGGAAGCTCCGACGTGGTTGGAATGGTCAGATCGAGGGATATGGGCTTGTGATCCTCCCGGGATAACGAAAGAGGCCAGCCCCCGCTACGCAGTGACCAGCCTACAACAAGCAGTGTAGTATGGGAGCGTGCAGATGTCAAGGTCGCTCACCGAATCCACCGTCGAAGACGCCGCCCTCGCCTGGCTGGAGGCAATCGGCTGGCAGACTGCCCATCGCCCAGACATCGCGCCGAGTACACCGGCCTCCGAGCGCCGCGATTACGCCGAGGTGTGCCCGCCCAGTACCTTCCGCGACACGCTGCTCCCCAAGCTCATCTCCGGCGAGCTGCGGGTGAAGGACGCGGAGCGGTTCTTGGAGGGAGTGAGCTAATGCAGATCCTGTTTGTCGACGAATCCGGCACGCCTCCGCCACCCGCGAAGCAGCACGACACCCCGTATTTCGTGCTGGGCGGGCTCGTGGTGCCGGAGGACATGTGGAGTAAGCTCGCGGCAGACCTCCAACGGCTGAAGGCGAACTACGGCATTCCCGGCGAGATCAAATGGCGTTACTTCGCGCCGCAGAAGCCAGGCGCGAAGCCGCACAGCCTGAGCCACCTGTCGGATGTGCAGAAGGAAGCGCTGCGCTCGTCGCTCTACGAGGCGATTCGGCGCTACAAGTCGCTACGGCTGATCTGCGTGGTGGCCAATGTGCCCGAGGCCTACAGGCTGCCCTATCTCCGAACGGCCGATGACCTGTACTGGTACAGCTACAAGCAGTTGACGGAGCGGTTCCAGTACTATCTTCAGGATCTGGAGCGCACGATCGGCCAGCGGGTGCACGGCATCGTCGTCTGCGACCATCGCGCGCCCAGGGGTGACGAACGGCTGCGCGAGCTGCACAACGAACTGCTACGCGGAACCAGAGCAGCGGCGTCGCGGTATGAGAACCTAATCGAGGGGCTGTTCATCGCACCTTCCCATCTGAGCGTTGGGGTGCAGTTTGCGGATATGGTCGCCGGGGCGGTGTTCCGGCGGTTCAAGGCTGGAGACAACCGCTTCTTCAGCCAGATCGAGCCTTCATTCCGTCGCTCGCCGAGCGGCAGGCTGGAAGGTTACGGTCTGGTGAAGTTCCCGAAAACGGGGTGGTAGAAACAACGGCGCCGTGTCGGGGATTACTCCCACGAGCCTGCTAGTAGCGGCGCAGTCACGGCGTAAGAGGAGTATAGGGGGTGAGGGGAGGGATTGTCAAGTCAACGGCAAACGCGCGCTCATCTAACGACGATGAATGAGCACGATGCGAGCCGCAAGAGACCTGTTCAAGTCCGAAGATTCTCTACCTAGGCTTTTCCCATGACTCCTGCCGCCTTCACCAAATCCTCCGTCGAGCAGGTCGCCCTCGCCTACCCGCCGCCGAGCGGGCCTACTATGGCCAGGTTGTCGTCGAAAATCACCCGAAGGATCCGGTGGGATCCCGCAGGCTGAGTGGACGACCGGCCCTATCGTGAGCGCGCAAGCGGGAGCCGCGGTTGCGTGTTGGACCTCCTGCAACCGTCCGCGGGGCGAGGCTGCAACTGGCCGAGGGTGAAGGTTGCGATTGGCCGAACCGGGCGGCCCCGCGATCGCCGTCGCGGGAGCAGCCTCGATCACCGTCGGCGTCTCTACGCAACTTGCGCATGTACGTAACTTGCGTATAGTCACGCCGTGAAGGCCGTGTTCGTCGAGCTGCCCGCCTTCGAGCGCCACCGGGCGGACTACCTGGACGACGAGGCCTTCCGGACCCTGCAGGATCGGTTGATGGCAGACCCCGAGGCAGGGGACCCGATCCCGAACACCGGCGGGCTGCGCAAACTGCGGTTGGCCGACCCGCGGCGCGGCAAAGGCGCACGGGGCGGTCTGAGGGTGATCTACTACTGGTGGGTTGCAGTTCTGGCTCTTCACCGTGTACGACAAGGGCGAGATGGCGGACCTGACGCCGCCGCAGCGCCGGGAGCTCAAGGCGATGATCAAGGCGGAACTGGACGCAAGGAGGAAGCGATGAACACACCTGTGAGGACCAAGGCGCGGCGTGACGCCAAGGGTGACCTGTTCGCTGAGGTGACCGAGGGCATGGCGGCACTCGCCGATGCGCGGCAGGGCAAGCGAACGCTGCGTACGCATGCGGCGGAGTTCAAGCCCGCCCCGACGATCACCCCGGAGGAGCTGATCCGCGTGCGGGAAGATCTGAAGATGTCCCGTGCCCTGTTCGCCATGTACCTTCGGACCAACGTGCGCACGTTGGAAAACTGGGAGCAGGGACGCGCCAGGCCGAATGCGCAAGCCGCCCTGCTGATCAATTTGGTCAAGCGGTATCCGGACACGGTCCGCCGGCTGGCCACGATCTGATTGAACCGGGGCGATCACGATGCATCGGGCTGGGCAATGACCTCCTCGTTCGCCGAATCCGTGGTCGAAGACGCCGCGTTGGCCTGGCTGGAAGCCATCGGCTGGCAGATCGCGCACGGCCCGGACATCGCTCCCGACATGCCCGCGGCCGAGCGGGCGGACTACGGCGAAGTCGTCCTCGCGCAACGCCTGCGCGACGCGCTCGCACGCTTCAACCCCGAGCTGCCCGCCGAGGCGCTCGAGGACGCCTTCCGCAAGCTGACGCGGCCCGAGGGCGCGGACCTGATCCAGCGCAACCGGGCCGTGCATTGCCTTTTGGTGGACGGCGTGACGGTGGAGTACCGCGACGCCGCGGGGGCGATTCGCGGCGCACAGGCGCGGGCGATCGCCTTCGACGACCCGGCGAACAACGACTGGCTGGCCGTGAACCAGTTCACCGTGTCCGAGGGCCAGCACACGCGGCGGCCCGATGTCGTGCTGTTCGTGAACGGGCTGCCGCTCGCGGTGATCGAGCTCAAGAACCCGGCCGACGAGAACGCGACGGTGTGGACGGCGTACAGGCAACTCCAAACGTACCACGCGGAGATCCCGGCGCTCTTCGCCACCAACGCGGCGCTCGTCGTCTCCGACGGGGTGGAGGCACGCATCGGGGCGCTGGGCGCGGGCCGGGAGTGGTTCAAGCCGTGGCGCACGATCACGGGGCAGGGGGACGCGAGCCCGCATCTTGCGGAACTGGAAGTCGTCCTCCGCGGCGCCTTCGACAAGCAGCGATTTCTTGATCTCGTCCGCCACTTTATCGTGTTCGAGGACTTCGGCGGCGGGAAGGTGATCAAAAAGATGGCCGGCTACCACCAGTTCCACGCCGTGAACGTGGCGGTCGAGGAGACGCTGCGCGCGG
>CAYSZC010000139.1:0-3415 GCA_964435345.1 uncultured Thermotogaceae bacterium | reverse complement strand
GGAGATCCTGCGCCTGCGTGCCGACCTCGTCCGGCTCGCGGCCGATTTCGACAACTACCGCAAGCAGGTCGCCCGCGAGCGGGAGATCGTTGCGGGAAGAGCTTGGGATGAGGCGGCCCTTGCCCTGTTGCCGGTGTACGACGCGCTGCAACGGGCGCTCCAAGCGCACGTCGGTGAGGGGGAAGGCACCGCGTTGCGCGATGGATTGACCCAGCTTCAGGGGTTGGTCGAAGAGGCGTTGAAGCGCCTCGGATGCGAGGGGTACGACTCGGTGAACAAACCGTTCGACCCGCTGTACCACGAGGCGCTGTTTGCGGAAGAGACCGACGCGGAAAGGAACACGATCTTGGCCGAGTTCGAACGCGGGTTCGTCCGCAATGGCCGCGTGGTCCGGCCGGCCAAGGTGAAGGTGAGTTTGGGAAGATCTGGAGGTGTCACGCCGTGACGGAGAAAGAGAAGATCATTGGAATTGACCTCGGCACGACGTTCTCGTGCGGTGCCCTCGTGCGCGGGGGGCGGCCCGAGGTGCTTCTGAATGCGGAAGGCGAACGGATCACCCCCTCTGCGGTGGCGTTCACCGACGGGGGGGAGGTGCTCGTCGGACAACTCGCCCGGCGCCAGGCGGTCCTCAACCCGACCCGCACGGTGCTCTCGGTGAAGCGAAAGATGGGCACGGACTGGCGGGTCCACGTGGCGACGGACGGGCGGGACCAGGAGTACACGCCGGAGCAGGTCTCGGCGTTCATCCTGCAGAAGATCAAGCGCGACGCGGAAGAGCTGCTTGGGACGAAGATCGCGAAGGCGGTGATCACTGTCCCGGCTTACTTCAACAACCTCCAGCGCCAGGCCACCAAGGACGCCGGGACGATCGCCGGGCTCGACGTGCTCCGGATCATCAACGAGCCCACCGCCGCCGCCCTCGCCTACGGCCTGGACAAGCACGCCGAGCAGAAGATCCTCGTCTACGACCTGGGGGGCGGCACGTTCGACGTCTCGATCCTCGACATCGGCGAAGGGGTGTTCGAAGTCATGGCGACCGACGGCGATACCCAGCTCGGGGGAGACGACTTCGACCGCCGGATCGCGGACTGGCTCGTCGCGGAGTTCAAGGCCGACACCGGGATTGACCTCCGCAAGGATCCCCAGGCGATGCAGCGGCTGCGGGACGCGGCCGAAGCGGCGAAAAAGGACCTCTCCAGCCGGATGGAGGCGCGGATCTCTCTCCCCTACCTCGCTGCCGATGCCAAGGGCCCCAAACACCTCGAACGGACCCTGACCCGCGCCAAGCTCGAGGCGATGCTCTCCGACCTTCTGGAGAAGACGATGCGGACCGTGGACGCCGCGCTCCAGGCGGCCAAGCTCGCGCCCAAGGACATTGACCAGGTGGTGCTCGTGGGCGGTTCGACCCGCATCCCGAAGGTCCAGGAGCTCGTGGCGGCCAAGTTCGGGAAGGCGAAGGTGAACAAGGACATCAACCCCGACGAGGTGGTCGCGCTCGGGGCGGCGATCCAGGCCGCGGTTCTCTCAGGCGAGATGAAGGCCCTGGTCCTCCTCGACGTGACCCCGTTGACCCTGTCCATCGAGACCCTGGGCGGGGTGGCGACCCCGCTCATCGAGCGGAACACCACGATCCCGGTGGAGAAGACGAAGACGTTCACCACCGCCGACGACTTCCAGGCTCAGGTGGACATCCACGTCCTCCAGGGAGAGCGGAAGATGGCCGCCGACAACAAGTCCCTGGGCCGGTTCCATCTCGCCGGTCTCCCTCCGGCCCCCCGTGGCGTCCCCCAGATTGACGTCACGTTCCAGATTGACGCCAATGGGATCCTCAACGTGACGGCCAAGGACAAGGCGACGGGCAAGTCGGCCTCGATCGAGATCAAGGACACGTCGCGCCTCACCGAAGCGGAGATCGAACAGATGCGGAAGGACGCCGAAGAGCACGCCGCCGAAGATACCGCGCGACTCGAGGAAATCGAGACTCGGAACCAGGCCGATGCCCTCGTTCACTCTGCCGAGAAGACCCTCGGGGAGCTTGGAGATAAGGTCCCGGCGGCGAAGCGGGGCGAGGTCGAGGCGGCGATCCGGTCGCTCCGGGAGAAGCTCGATGGACGGGCCGAGCCGGGGGCAATCCGCGCCGGGATGGAGGACCTCAAACGGGTCGCGGGCGAGGTGGCCTCCGCGGCGTACCAAGAGGCGACCCAGACCGACACCTCGGGCGAGACCGCCGACAAGGGCGACTACATCCACTACGACAAGGAGGATAAGGAGTAGCTCTTGCCCCAGGACTACTACCAGGCCCTCGGGGTCGAGCGCGGCGCCTCCCCAGACGAGATCAAGCGTGCGTTCCGACGCCTCGCCAAGGAGCACCATCCCGACGCTCACCAGGGGGACAAGAAGGAGGCGGAACGGAAGTTCCGCAAGGTGGCCGAGGCGTACGAGATCTTGTCCGACCCCGACAAGCGGGCGCAGTACGATCGGTTCGGCCACGCCGGCCCCTCCCAGGAGTTCGACTTCGGGCCCGGCGACTTCCGGCGGACGCGGGAGGCGTTCGGGGAGTTCTTCGGCCCGCGGGGGTTCGAGGACATCTTCAGCATGTTCTTCGGGGAAGGTGCCCGCCGGGGGCGCGCCGGGCGGGCCCAGCGGGGGGAGGACCTCGAGTACCGGGTCCGGCTGTCGCTCGAGGACGCCGCGTTCGGGGCCAAGCTCCGGGCCACCGTGGCGCGCCACCTCTCGTGCGACCGCTGTGGCGGATCGGGCCTGGCGAAGGGGACGAAGCTCAAGACCTGTCCAAGCTGCAAGGGCCAAGGGCGCATCGAGTACCGGCAGACCTCGATGTTTGGGACGTTCGTCAACGTCCGGGGGTGTTCGGAGTGCGGGGGGGTGGGCGAACTCCCGGAGTCCCCGTGCCAGGGCTGCGGGGGCCAAGGCCGGGCGCGAGCGAAGGCAGAGATCGTGATCGAGGTCCCGGCCGGGGTCGAGGACGGGGCACGTCTGAGACTCTCCGGGCAGGGCAACGCCGGGCTGGCCGGCGGTCCGCCGGGCGACCTGTACGTAGCGGTTGAGATTCAGCCCCATCCGGTGTTTCGGCGTCGAGGGCAGGATCTAGAGGTAGACCTGCCGGTCCACTACGGAACGCTCGTCCTGGGGGCCACGGTGCGGGCGCCAACCCTCGACGGCGATCAAGAGCTGAAAATCCCGGCGGGCACGGACCCCGACGCGGTGCTGACCGTCCGCGGCCACGGGCTGCCCCGCGGTCGCCGCCGGGGCGACCTCAAGGTGCGCCTCAAGGTCGTCGTCCCCAAGAAGCTCTCTCGTCAGCAGAGGAAGCTCCTCGAAGAGCTCACGACCTCGCTTCCTCCCACCGAGCTCCCCCGTTCGTAGAGCCGAGCGGGCGTTTGGCTTGCTCTCGTAG
>CAYSZC010000138.1:0-3429 GCA_964435345.1 uncultured Thermotogaceae bacterium | reverse complement strand
CAAGAGCGGGGTGAAGGACAGGCCGAGGGTGCCCACCACCGCGGCGATGAGCAGGGGCCCGAGCGCGGAGCCGAGCGTTCCGCCAGCGGAGAACAGGGCCATCGCGATCCCGCGGCGACCGTCGCCTCCGGAGACGAGGGACGCCGCGGCGGGGTGGAACGCGGCCGTGCCGATTCCGGACACGAGAAGCGCGACAGCGACCGCCCCGTACGTGGGCAGGATGCCGAGAAGACTCATCGCGGCGCACGTCAGCGCGGGCCCGAGGAGCACCAGCCACCGCGCCCCGGTCCGGTCGGCCATCGCCCCGAGGGGGAGTTGGCCGAACGAGGCCACGCTCATCCGCACCGACGAGAGAAGCCCTGCCAGCGCGAGGGAGATCCCGAATCGGCCGATCAGGATGGGAAGCAGGGCCGACAGGAACGCGCCGTAGCTATCGTTCAGCCCGTGGCCCACGGCGAGCGGCCACGTGGCGCGCCGGGGGCGCTCCGCGGCGTTCACCGGGACTGGCCTAGCAATCGGAGCACGCGCTCCGGGAGCGCCGGGTAGGCCCGCAATCGGCGCCCCGTCGCGGCGGAGATCGCGTTCGCCACGGCGGCGTGGGAGGCCATCAGCGGGACCTCTCCCAGGCCCTTGGCCCCGAACGGCCCACCCGAGTAAGGCGCCTCCACGAACTCGATGCGCATGTCCGTCGGCATGTCGGGCGCGGTGGGGATGTGGTAGGCGGTGAACGATGGGTAGGGAATCCGTCCGTCCTCGGAGGCGAGATCCTCGAGGAGGGCGTACCCGATCCCCTGGGCGATCCCGCCGGCCACCTGGCCGCGGGCCGTCTCCGGGTTCACGATCTTCCCCGAGTCGTGCACTGCCCAGAACCCCCGGACCTGGGTCTCTCCGGTGAGGAGGTCCACCTCGACCAGGGCGAGGTGACAGGCGTAGGAATAGACGAAGTAGGCGTTGCCGAGCCCGGTCGCGGGGTCCCAGTCCACCGGCGCGCCGTGGGCCCAGCCCGTGACGCCCATGTCCCAGTTGTGGGTCCACATCCAGCGCGCCACCTCCCCCAGCGACGCGGATCGAGCGGGATCGTGCGGGTCGCAGAACTGCCGACCTTCCAACGTGAAGCCGGGGCATCCCAGGACACCCCGGACGGCATCTTCGATTCGCTGACGGAGCTTCCGCGCTGCGTCGAGCACGGCCATCCCTTGGACCGTCGTGGTGCGGGAGGCCACGGTCGGTCCGGAGTCCGGCACGCGCGACGTGTCTACCGGGGCCATCTGGATCGTCTCCGCGGGGACGCCGAGCCCGTCGGCGGCGATCTGGGCGAGCACGGTCTGGGCGCCTTGACCCATCTCCGTCGTGCCCACCGCGAGGGTGACCGACCCATCGGGTTCCAGCTTCAGGTACGCCCCGGCCTTGTCCAGGAGCGGGGCCTTGGCGCCCATCCCCACCCCGTACATCACCGTGGAGACCCCGAGTCCCCGGCGGCGGAACTTCTCCCGCCGGTTGAACGCGGCGACCTCACGCTGGGCCTCGTCCCAGTTCGCCAGGTTCCGCATCCGCTCGATGGCCTCGGGAAGCCCGACCGACTCGGTCAGGCGCTGGCCCGTCGCCGTCTCGTCCACCTCCCGGAGGGCGTTCTTTGCCCGGAGGGCGAGCGGGTCCATGTCCAGGCGCTTGGCGAGCTCGTCCATCTGCGACTCGTGGGCGAAGATCACCTGGGGCGAGCCGAATCCCCGGAACGCGCCGCAGGGCACGGTGTTCGTGGCCACGGAGTAGGCATCCACCTTCACGTGGGGGATGCGGTACGGGCCGGCGGCATGGATGAGTCCCCGCCAAAGGACGGCTGAGGACAGGGTCTGGTAGGCCCCGGCGTTGTAGTAGAACTCGACCTCGACCGCGGTCAGAGTTCCGTCGCGCTTCGCCCCGCTGCGGTAGCGGATGATGCCCGGGTGGCGCTTGGAGGTCGTGGCAATGTCCTCGTCACGGGGGAGGACGAGTTTCACCGGCCGGCCGGTCTTCCAGGCGAGCACCGCCGCCATCGCCGCGAGGTGGCTGGGCACGTCCTCCTTGCCCCCGAATCCGCCGCCGGTCACGGTCTGGACGATGCGAACCTTGGACAGGGGGAGGCCCATCACCGTGGCGACCGCGCTCTGGACGTAGAACGGACATTGGAGCGTGCCGTACACGGTCATCCCCCCCTCCTCGGGCACGGCGATCACCCCTTGCGGTTCGAGGTAGGCGTGCTCCTGGTAGCCGACGCGGTATTCCCCCTCCACGATCGCGTCGGCCTGGGCGAACCCCTGAGCCACGTCGCCCTTGCGGATCACCATGTGGTTGAACACGTTCCCCTGCTCTGCCGCTTCGGGCATGGCCACTTGCGGGGCATCCGGCCGCACGGCATCGAGGGGTTCGTACACAGCGGGGAGGTCCTCGTACGCAACGCAGGCCAACGCTGCCGCCTCCTCGGCTGCCTCCCGGGTTTCGGCGGCGAGGAGGGCGACCGGCTCGCCCACGTAGCGGACGACGCCCGCCGCGAGGAGCGGCATGTCGCGGTAGATGATCGGAACGCGGTTTTCCCCAGGGATGCCCTCCACGGTTACGGTGCAGGCGACCTTGGGATGGGCAGCCACCGCCGCGAGGTCGAGCCGAACGACTCGGGCGTGGGGCCGATCAGAGCGGACCGCCTTGGCATAGAGCATCCCTGGGAAGGCAAGATCGTCCGCGTACCGTGCCTGGCCGCGGACCTTGGCCTCGGCATCGAGCCGCGCGATGCTCTCCCCCACCGCCTGCTTCGTCTTCACAGCGACTTTCTGTAGCGATTCCACTGGCTCACCCCCGAGGTCGGATTGTAGCCGGGGCGCCGGTTGGACGTCGGAGCGGAGGGCGAACTTCCCGGTCTGGGGCGAGCCCGTGAGGGCCCTGCGGGACGGGCTGTCAGGGCCTGCGCGAAGCGCGCGATCCACCTCGTGCGGCAATTCCATTCGGGCGGCTACCGCGGGAGAGGGGCGACAGGAACCCTCCACGGCCCTGTCGCCACGGGCGACCCGCCGTCCTCGGGATTTTCACTGAGCATCCCCCGGGGCTACGCCGCGAACCGGAACTCCACACGGCGTGGCTGGCCGCTGTGCGCCGATCACGTTGGTCCGAAGCTACCGGTACGTTCGCTTGCCGCGGACGAGGATCGCCGCTATGTCTACGGTCCCTGACCCGGCATCCACGACGAACACGATCCGCGCCCCACGCGCTTGCGCAGCGCTCCCCTGAACATGCCAGCCTTGATCGGCCGCACATCGCCCCGGAGTGGGTCTGCCTCCATCTCGCCGATGCCGCCGGCCACCCTCCGCTGCTGGTCCTTGGGCAACTGGCGGAGTTGCGAAAGCCTAGAAGCCGTTTCAAAACGCGGGATTGCCAGCATGCCACCACAAAGGACACGAA
>CAYSZC010000137.1:0-3510 GCA_964435345.1 uncultured Thermotogaceae bacterium | reverse complement strand
GCTTCGCGTCCTTTGTGGTGGCCTGCTGGCAATCCCGCGTTTTGAAACGGCTTCTCGGGAGCATCGGGCGGGATGCCGGCCTCTACAACTGCCTGCTGATGGCTCTCTCTGGTGTGGGGAGTGATCAGGATCACGGACTACCTTCCGCTCGAGCGAGCACGGACTCGCCATCGCAGCGGGTCAGCTGAGCGGCCTGTCGGTCATCCCGCCACGTACTGTGAGCGCCACTATGAACAAACTCTGCGCGCTGGTATGTATGAGTGGAGCGGTCTTCCTCATGGGGCTCGCCGCTCTGGCCAACTCGGCTCCCCGCGCGGAGAGCCAGGTGGTCTACGTTCTTCCGGGGCGGCCCGCGGCGTTCCGCTTGCAGGGGTCGGACCCTGATGGAGACGCGTTGACCTTTCGCGTGACGGGCTTGCCATTGTCGGGGACTCTATCTGGGTCTGCCCCGGAGCTCGTATACAGCCCCAGCCTGGGTTTCGGGGGACGCGATCAGCTGGCGTTCCTCATCCAGGACCGGTTTGGCGAGTTCGACATCGGGCTGGTGGAGTTCCGCGTGGAGAGGTCGCCTATGGTGCTTCGCGTCGGACCGCCTGGACCGGATGAAGTCGCTGACTCGGCTCTCGATCCTCTCGCGACCGCGCTCACGGCGCTGGGCGTTCGGGTGTGGTACGTCGTTGCCGCTCCCACTCTGTCCGGTGCGATGGGGGAGGCGGTCCCGTTCCTGATCGCCGGATGGGCGGGTCAGCCGAAGGTGCTCGCGTTCGGACCGCGAGAGAGGCCCACGCTTGTTCAACTGCCGTGGGACCAGGGGAAGTTCCTGCTCGATTTGTCTGATCTCGCCGCTGGCAACTACGTGGTCGTTGCTGTTCTGGGGGCCAAGGCAGTGTCGTTCCCCGCTATCGTTCGGCCAGAGAGAGAGAGGACGATGGTCGTCTTCGACCCAGGCCACCCCGGCCCGGTAGGGGGTGCTCCGTCTCCGTCCAGGCAGCACGCCAAGGGTAGTGGGCGTTAGTGACCAGGGAAGCGGTCCCTGCCATTGCTGGTCGGTCTGTGGGTGGTTCTTCCTGAGGGGGTTGCCGATGAGTGCTAGAGCATGGGGAGTTCTGGGAGTCGTACTGGCTATGCTGGCTGTGGGGCAAGGATACGCCCAGCCGATCCTGACCCAGGTGGTCACAGTCCCGGCGGACGCGACTGCCTTGTTCTCCCTCGCCATAGGGGACGTCGTGGACTACGCGTTCGTCCTCATCGAGATGCCCTCCAACGGCATCCTGATTGGGGTTCCGCCTCACCTGATCTACATACCGAGACTGGGTTTCTCAGGAACGGACTGGGTTACATTCGCGTCCACATCGCCTGACGGGGTGCTGCAGCTCGGCACGGTGAAGATCCTTGTGCTCGGGCCGGGAGAGGAAATGTCCATGCCTGCGCTCCTCGCCGAAGGCGAGCTGGTGTTTCCAGGGCCTGTGTTCCCTGTGGATCGCTTCCGGTTCGCGTTGGGGCTGCAGCAGCGCTTCCGTTTCTTCGAGCAGTCCGTGCGTGCGGAGTGGACCGGCGCTGGGTTCATCTCCTTGGTGGGAACAACGCGCTTCGAGCTCGAAGGCTCCGTCCCCAGCCCGTGGCGGCTGCCGATTACGTCCACCCTGAACTTCGATCCGACGGTGCCCGGGCTGAGATCATGGGTCGTGGATGCGCGGACGACGCTTCTCGGCGCGACATGGATCTCCACCTTCTTCTACTCCGGGACCGACCCGCAGACCGGGTCCCACAGCACGTTCCAGGTTCGAGGGACGATCGGGGCGTTCACGTTCGACAACAGGATCAGGTTCGCGACCCTCACCCCAACGTTTAGCGAGGGGCGCCTCATCCTGAAGGGCCCGTGGATCTGCGACGGCTGCCCCACAAACTGGGAGGTGGAGTTTCGCCAAACGAAGGCTGGGTTCGAGCGCCTGAGCTTCCTCGCCAGGGACATCACGATCCCCTGTCCGGGCTGCGGCGGCCTCCAGATATTCCTCGACATCAGGGTCACGTTCACCACGGACAGGAAGACGGTGGCGCCGACCCTGCGCATTGTCTCAAGTTGGGTGGCGTGCGTGAGGCCGTTCGTGGCTCTGGAAACGCCCCTCGTGGGATTTGGCCTGGAGGGGATTGAAGTCTACGGGATCGAGATCAGGTGCGAGGTCCCCGGCGGGTACACGCTTCGCCTCGCGACCTCGTTCAACCCCCTCCGGGATTCCCGCGTCACCGGGTACGCCCAGTTCTTCCAGATGTGGCGGATCGAAGGCCCGGTCGTGCCGTGCTGCGGGAGCCCCGGGCGGTTCCAGATTTCGGCGTACTTCAAGCGGGCGAGCGGGAATCTGTTTGGGTTCGGGATGGGGAACCTCGTCGTCTTCTTCCCGCTGTCTCGGGAGCTGCTGCTGAACGTCGGGCTGAAGGTGGGAGAGGTGGCCCCCGCCAAGACGTGGATCTTGACCGTGGGCTGGCGAGGGCTCTGGTAGGTCCCACCCGTCCACGGAGGGGCTGGGGCGGCACGAGGCGGACCCGACACGAGTGGATCGATCTGTACAGCTCGATGGACGAGCCGATTGACCTCACCGGTTGGACACTCCACTGGCGTCGGGCCTTATGCCGACGGCCTTTGCGTCGGGGCTTTCCCGATTGGCTCTCCACGCAAGGACGGCCGACAAGGAAGGGACCCCCAGACGCTACGCGTTGGCCTGCCCGTATACCCACACGGTTTCGTTGCGCAGGGTCTGCCCGAACCGACTCCGGTGAGGGAGAGTCGCCCACTCTTCCTCTGTGTACACAAGCAGTTCGGCCGGGACGGGGAGATCGGTCAGGTCCCACGCGTTCCCCCGCCGCTCGAACGGCAAGTCGCTTCGCTCAACGACGACCACCAGGTCAAGGTCGCTCCCCACGCCCCAGTTGCCGCGCGCGTAGGATCCGAAGTACCCGATTCGCAGTACCTCGGGGTGCGCTACGGCGGCCGCCCACTGGCGCACGGCCCGGTCCACCTCTTCCTGATCAGGCCACTTGAGCACGGACGAACGCAACGATCTCACCGGCATGGCGGAGCGCCTCCTCGCTTTGCAGAGGGCCGTAGTGCTCGTACGGAGCGCCTGTGGGATGGGCATTGGGGTACCGCGAGGGGATGTAGAAGTTGTCCAGCACTTTCCCTTTGTCCAACAGCGCGGGGGGGGGGGTCCCTGCTTCCAGAGGAAGCTCGGACAGGAGCTTGGCCACTACGTGCCCCCATGCTTCCTGGCCCAGGTGAAGATGAAGGTCCTTCACAGCCTTCTTGGCCGCCTGGTGGGCAGCGAAACAGGCCCACTCATGCCGGCCCGCCTGGCGCGACTCCGCGGCGTGGACAAGGTCGCGCTCTGCTTGGGCAAGCCAGTCCCGTGCACGATTGGCCATCGTTTCTCCTCCGAGGACAATTCTACACTACCGAGCGAACACAGCGCGCGCACAACGGCCAAGGTTCTCGTGCCCTAGCAGCCTGTGTGCGAA
>CAYSZC010000136.1:0-3595 GCA_964435345.1 uncultured Thermotogaceae bacterium | reverse complement strand
AACCGCTTCAACGCCTCCCGGGCCCGGCGCTCTTCCTCTTCGGCGATGATCTTCCGCCGCTTGTCCACCTTGGTCTGTCCCCGCGCCAGGCCGATCTCTACCTTGGCGTAGCCGCGGTCGTTGAAGTAGACAGAGAGGGGCACCAGGGTGTACCCGGCCCGCCCTACCTTTCCGATGAGCCGCGCGATTTCCCGCTTGTGGAGAAGGAGCCGACGCGGCCGCTCCGGGTCGTGGCCGGTTCCGCCGCTCGGGCCGTACGGGGCGATGTGCACGCCGAGGAGCCACACCTCCCCATCCTTGACCCGGGCGTAGGACTCGTCGAGGGAGACCCGATGGGCGCGGAGGGACTTCACCTCCGAGCCGCGGAGGGAGATCCCCGCTTCGTAGGTTTCCTCCACCGCGTAGTCGCGGCGAGCGCGGCGGTTGCGGGCCACCAGTTCATGAGCCATGCCACGGTGAGGCTATCGCGCCCCGCCGGGGCGTGCCACCGCTCCGCCCGCCATTCCCCCCTCTCTTGGCGCGAACGTAATGCGGACCATGGTCCGCCCCCGGCGACCTTGCTATAATCCGGGCGACCCATGAGAGGAGGAGGCCAGGAATGAGGGAAGCCGAGGTGAGAGCGTTACTTCTCGATCCGACGACGAAGACGCCGGTCCTGCTCCTGAAGGACCGCAACTCCACGAAGGCAATGCCGATTTGGATTGGGGAACAAGAGGCGATGGCCATCGCCATCGAGTTGCAGGGGCACACCTTCCCCCGTCCTCTGTCGCACGACCTGATGAAGGAGCTTCTCAGCACCTTGGGCGGGAATCTCGAGCGGGCCGTGATCACGAGCGTGAAGGAGAGCACCTACTACGCCAACCTCGTGGTTCGGGATGCAGCCGGGGCGACCCGGGACATTGATGCCCGCCCGTCCGACGCGGTGGCGCTCGCGCTGCGGACCCAGGCCCCGATCTACATCGAGGAAGCCGTGTTCGAGCATTCGGCGATCGAGTCCCCGTTCGTTGACGAGGAGCGGTTCGAGGAGTTCGTGGATAACGGCCTCAAGCTGTCCGAGTTCAAGCGGATGGCCAAGTACAAGCTCGAGCTCCCCGACGAGCTCAAGCCCCAGGAGTAGTCAGCGGCCGCAGCCAGTGGCCGGGTGGAGGCTCCAATCTGAAGAGGTCCCGCAGCTCTAGGCCCGCGTTCACGGTGACGTTGCGCGCCTCGATCTCAAGCGTCGGACCACCTGCTGGATCCGCGTAGAGGTGCACCTCCTGGGGAAGGCCGGTCGCCGGGTTCACGCGCAGCACGATCCGTGGGAATCCTCCCGGTAGCCCCCGAACGTCGAACTCGTCACTCGCTGCCTCGCCGAACGCGACGTCGGTTGGGGCAGGAACATAAGAAACGCGGACCCGACCGCGGCGAATCCCTTCCAAGACCTGGGCCATGGTGGGGAGGCCGAGCGAGTTCTCCAGCTTGCCGGCAGGGATGCGGGCCTCGATCCCGAGGTCAATCCGTGGCCGGTAGTGCACGAACAGCCACCCTTCCACAACGGGTCGCAGTGCGAACACCTCGCCGGCCAGACCCTCCGGGGCGAGCACGTCAATCCGGAGGTTCCCCGGGGCGAGGAACAGGACGCGAGCCAGGGTCTCCCCGTTGCCTCCCCGCACGGCGACCTGGGCCTCGAAATCGCGGACCCCGTTCCAGGCACCGAGGACCGCGAGCAGTTTCTCCGTCGCTCGGGCCGGGGACAAGGGGTCGAGCCAGGGCCATACCAGAAGAGTGGCGAGGGCCACGACGCCCCCCAGGAGCAACACCGCTACCACCACTGGCCAGCTATCCACGGGGCAATCATACCGCGGCCCTTGCCCGGCTCGCACCCAGCGCCTAGAATGGATTTTGGTGAACCCGGTGGAGCTGCGTACGGTTCGGAGTCTCGCCCCACGTGGGCTCAAGGTCCTTCTCCGTGCAGACCTGAACGTGCCCCTCTCCGGGGGGAGGGTGGCCGACGATGGCCGCATCCGGGCGGTGGTTCCCACGGTGCGGTGGCTCGTCGAGCGAGGGGCGCGGGTCGCCCTGTGCTCCCATCTTGGGCGGCCGGACGGGGCGGTCGTGGACGCGCTGCGGATGGCCCCGGTGGCAGCAAGGCTTGGGGAACTCCTCGACCAAGAGGTTCGCGCCCTGCCGGACTGCGTGGGGGATGCAGTCTCCCAAGAGGTGAACCGCCTCGAGCCGCGAGAAGCGCTCCTCTTGGAGAACGTGCGGTTTCATCCCGAGGAGGAGGAGAACGACTCCGCCTTCGCACGGAAGTTGGCCGCTCCGTTCGACGTGTTCGTGAACGACGCGTTCGCCACGGCCCACCGCGCCCATGCCTCCACGGTCGGGGTCGCCCGGTTTCTCCCCGCCTACGCCGGGTTCCTGATGGAGCGGGAGGTGGAGGTGTTGTCCGGCATCCGCGAGAACCCGCGCCGGCCGTACCACATCCTCGTGGGGGGAAAGAAGGCCAAGGACAAGCTCGGCGTGCTCACCGACCTCCTTCCCCAGGTGGACGGCTTTCTGATTGGAGGCGGGGTGGCGTTCACGTTCCTCGCAGCCAAGGGCTATGGCGTGGGGCGGTCCGTGGTGGATCTGGACCTTGTGGACACGATCCGAGACCTGATGCGAAGGGCCGAGGAACGAGGGGTGAAGATCGTCGTTCCGGTGGACGTGGTGGTGGCCCGCGAGTTGGCGAAGGATGCCGAGCGGAGAATCGTTCCCGTGGCGGAGATCCCCGCGGGGTGGATGGGCCTCGACATCGGGCCGGCCACGGCGGAGCGGTTCGCCGAGGTGCTTCAAGAAGCGGGGACGATCGTCTGGGCCGGGCCGATGGGGGCGTTCGAGGTCCCCCCGTTTGCCCAGGGGACGGCCGCTGTCGCCCAGGCCCTGGTTGGGTCCGAGGCGTTCACCGTGGTCGGGGGCGGGGAGACCGGGGAGGCGGTGGAAAAGCTGGGGCTCGCCGATCGGTTCGGGTACATCTCGACGGGCGGCGGGGCGACCCTCGACTTCCTGCGGGGGGAGTCCATGCCGGCGCTGGCGCCCCTCCGGGCGGCTTGAACTCCCCAAGCCGTGCCGGCAGTTGAGCACGCGGCAGTCCAGATCGTAGACCTCACCCAGGAGCACGTCTTCCCAACAGCGCAGGCGCTGACCGAGGCCTTCTCTACCGAGCCGCTCAAGGGGTTCTTCCTCTCGCGTTCGATTCCGCGGCGGTGGTCTGTAGCCGTGCTTGCGCGGATCCTGCGGGCGCACCTCACCGCCGGCAAGCCCGCGTACGTCGCGTCGGCCGGGGGCGAGGTGGTGGGAGCGGTGATCATTGGGCCCCCGCGAGGCTCGCGAGGGAGCAGGGCAAAGCACTGGACGATTGTCCTCCTTGGCGTTCGCCCCGGTTGGAGAAGTCGCGGGGTGGGGAGTTCGCTGATGGACCGGGCCCATGCCCTGTGCGACCGGGACCCGAGCGCACGCGGGGTGTACCTGTTCACGCACGGCCGCCGGAATCGCTCCTTCTACGAGCGACTCGGGTACAAGGTCACCGGTCAAATTCGATTGGGGCGGCTCGAGCTCTACCGAATGGTTCGCC